>CAZZLX010000016.1:4562-19457 GCA_964655235.1 uncultured Rhizobium sp. | reverse complement strand
AAGGTCGGTGTGGTCGGTGGGGGTGCCCGACCCCTGGATGCGCAGCTCGAGGTTGAGCCACGCCCGCGCGGTGACATGCACGCGGTACACGCGGAGCGCGTCGAGGCCGTTCTCGGGGCGCCTCGGGCCGCCGCTCGGTCCGCAAGGATGCGCCGGCGCCGGCTGGACAGATCGCCACCTCCGACATCAAGACCTTCGCCTATGACGACGCCGCGGCGGCCAAGGACCGAAAGGCCAATCTCGAGAAGTTCGACGACCTGCTGAGCCGGAAGTGATGCGGATCGAGGCCTTCACCGAGGCCAAGGATCCGGCCCGGCCGGAGACGAACGAGGATTGTATCGTCGTCCTTGCCGACCGCGCCTATGCGGTCGCGGACGGCGCCACGGACAAGAGCGGCAAGCGCTGGGGCGGCAAGACCGGCGGCCAGATCGCCGCGGAGACCGTCGCCCGCACCGTCACCGAGCTCGCGCTCTCCGACGAGCCGGCGCCGAGCGGTCCCGACCTCGCAGCCCGCATCGCCGCCGCGATCCGATCGCACTATGTGAGCTTCGGTATCGAGGCCGATGCCGAGGCCGACCCGCTGGGGCGCTTCAGCGCGACGCTGGCGCTGGCGCTGCGGACAGCCGGCGGCTGGCGCTTCTATCGCATCGGCGACAGCGGCATCCGGCTCAACGGTGAAGAAACGCTGCTGGACGAAAGCGCGCTCGACCCGATCTACAGCCTGTTCCGCGCGGCTCTCTGGCGACGCCTCGCCGTCCGGCTGCCGATCGACGGGGTCGATCGCCTCGCCCGCCAGTATCTGGTCGACGGCGCCGCACATCCATCGGACGACGAATCCCTGATCACAGATGCGCGCGACGAAGCAGTCGCGCAGATCATCGAACGCTTCCCCGCGCTCGAGTCCGCCGAGGTCCGCCGGATCCTCGACCTGGGCCTCCGGCGCCAGACCGACTGGCGCTGCGATCAGGCCCTCTATCGCGATCGCGACCATCCGCTGGGCTACGGGCCGCTCGACGGCTGGCCGATCGCCGACCGTTTCATCCGCGTCGACGACCGGCCGGCCGCCTCCGTTCACACGATGGAACTGTTCACCGACGGCTACTACGGCGTGGCGCCAAGCCCGAGCGTCGCCTCGTGGGAGTCCTGGCTCGAGACGGTCCAGCGCGAGGATCCGCATCGCATCGGCCGCTTCGCCTCGACCAAGGGCTCGGCGCCGGGCCGCAACGCCGACGACCGCAGCGTGGTCGTCGTCTCGCCGTGACCGGAGCCGCCACCCCTCCCGCGAAGTCGCGCGACTGGCTGCCCTGGATCGTCGGCGGCCTCACCGTCGTCGTGCTCTTCGCCTTCCTGATCTACCCGATCCTGAAGACGGTGCTCGGCGCCTTCGTCCGCAACGGCAACGAGCCGTCGTTCGCCAACTGGACCCTCTACAACTTCGAGCGCTTCTTCGTCGCCGCCACCTACCAGTCGGCCGTCCGCAACTCCATCCTCGTCTCCACCCTATCGACCGTGGCGGCGACGCTCCTGGCCTTGCCTGCCGCCTATGCGATCGCGCGGGTGAGGATGCCGTTCCGCAACCTCATCCTGGCGCTCTCGGTGATCCCGCTGGTGGCGCCACCCTTCATCGGCGCGTATTCGTGGATCCAGCTCCTGGGCCGCAGCGGCATCGTCACTCAATACGCGGCCGAGTGGTTCGGCATCACGCTGCCGCCGATCTATGGGCTCTTCGGCATCGTGCTGGCACTTTCGCTGAGCTTCTTTCCCTACGTCTTCCTGATCGTCCAGGGTGCGCTCTCGGCGGGCGATCCGAACATCGAGGAGAGTGCCCGGATCATGGGCGCGTCACGCTGGCGCGTTCTGAGGACCATCACGCTGCCGCTGGTGACGCCGGCGATCGCCGCAGCGGCGATGATCGTTTTCATCAAAGCCCTCGGGAACTTCGGCGTACCGGCCATTCTCGGGGGCGAGATGTACGTGCTGCCGACGCTGATCTATTTCCAGGTCCATGGCTTCTTCAACCTGAACGCCGCCTCGGCGATCGCGCTCGTCAACGTCGCCATCACGCTGCTGGCGATCCTGATCCTCGCCTGGATCAACCGGCGCCGGCATTTCGTCACCGTCACCGGCGTCACCCGCAAGGCCGCCCAGCTCGACGGCTTCGGCGCCCGCCTATTTGCCAACGTCTATGTCTGGCTGCTGCTGGCGCTGACCCTGATCCCGCAGATCATGGTGGTGTGGTCGTCGTTCGCCGAGCGCTGGGCCGGCACCACCTTCCCGACCGAGTACGGACTGGGAAACTACCGCCAGGTCTTCGGCGACCTGTTCCAGCCGATCCAGAACAGCCTCGTGCTCGCGGGTGCTGCGACCGCGCTGGTGGTGGTCTTCGGCACGCTGCTGGCCTATACGGCCGTTCGCCGCCGCTTCGTCGGCAAATGGGCGCTCGACCTTACGATCATGCTGCCCTTCGTGCTGCCCGGCGTCGTCACCGGCGTCGCCTTCCTCGTCACCTTCAACGACGGCTGGCTGGTTCTGACCGGGACCGGCACGATCCTGGTGCTCGCCTACTTCGTCCGCCGTATCGCCTATGTGTTCCGTTCGGTTTCCGCCTCCATCGCGCAGGTCGATCCGAAGATGGAGGAGGCCTCCACCATCTGCGGCGCTTCCTGGGGACGCACCATGCGCAAGGTGACCGTGCCGCTGGTGGCGCCAGGCATCCTCGCCGGCGCGGTCATCGTGTTCGCGACGCTGATCAGCGAGATGAGCGTCACGATCCTCCTCTACTCCGCGAGCTGGAAGACCATCGCCGTCGCGATCTACGAGCGGCTGGCCAGCAACGAGATGCCGGCGGCCGCGGCGATCGGATCGGTGACCATCGCGCTGACCATGGTCCTGGTCTTCGCCGCAAGCAGGCTGATCGGCCGCAGCATGGCCGACATGTTTCGGTGAGCGAAACGATCTCGCCTCCCCCTTCGCCATCGTGCCTACGTGAGATGCAGCTTCCGCCCGATACCGCTCAAAGGATGTGACGTAGGGTCGCTCGCGCCGTCGAGACTTGATGTCGCCGGCGCCTCCCGTGATAGGAGATGGAGCGACGTGACAACGCCTCCATCCGATACCCAGCCGCTTTACCGCCGCCCGCGCATCCTGCTCGTGATCGCGCTGCCGATCCTGCTCTGGATCGCCGGCCTCACGCGGATCGTCTGGCCGCACCCGGTGCTCGCCTATGCGAGCTACGCGATGCTGGTGGGATACCTGCTGGCGAGCTTCCCGCAGATCCGAACCAGCAACCGGATCCTCGGCGGCATCCTGATCACGCTCTGCATCCTGCTCCATCGCGGCGAGATGCCGTTCTCGGTGGTCGCCCGCGGTCTCGAGTTCGCGGTCGCCTTCTCGGCCTTCCTCGCCGTGCTTCAGTTCGTGCGCGCGACGGTCGAGTTCCTGCCCGGTGCGACCGCCTCGCGGGGACTCTTCGCCGGCATGGACGCGCTCGGCCGCCGCGTGGCCATCCTGATCTCCTGCCATCTGCTCTCGGTGGTGCTGTCGATCGGCGCCTTCGCGATCGTGCGTCCGCTGCTGCCGCACGAGGACGATCCCGAGGAGCGCCGCCGTCAGGCCATCAACGCCCTCCGCGGCGTCTGCACCGGCATCTACTGGTCGCCGTTCACCGTCGGCATCGCCTTCATCTTCTTCTCGTTCCCCCAGCTTCCACCCTGGCAGGTGTTCGGCACCGGCATGGTGGTCGCGATCGCGGTGATCGGATCGGCCGCCTTCGCCCAAGGCGGCCGGCGAAGCCCGTCGGCACTGATCGCCACCGTCGCCGCGTTCCGGCCCATCCTCGCGCCGCTGATCGCCTCCACCGGCGCGGTCGTCGTCACCATCGCCGTGACCGGCCTTTCGAACCTGCAGGCGACGATCATCGTGATGCCGGTCTTCTGCCTCTACCAGATGCTGAAGGGCGGGCGCGAGCGCACCTGGCGCGTCACCAGCATCGCGATCGAACGCATGTCGCGTGGCGGCGACGACATGCTGGTGTTCACCGCCGCGGTGACGCTCGGCAGCATCCTGCTCGAGTCCCGCCCCGTGCTGGATGCGATCGCCCACGTGCTGCCGCCGCACCTGCCGGTGCCGGTGCTGATCGGCACGCTCTGCGCCATCGGGCTCGGCTTGGGCCTGCTCGGCCTCAATGCGATCCTGGTCGGAACGATCCTGATCGCGCTCGCCGCATCCGCCGCCGGCGACCTGCCCGACATGGTGATGGCGCTGATCGTGCTCTACGGCTGGACCGCGGCCTCGATGGTCTCCTTCGCCTCGCTCGCGATCCTGACCTCGGGCTCGATGTTCCAGGTGGACTCCCGCCGGCTGGTCTGGAGCGGCAACGTCCCCTTCCTGGCATTGGTCGGCCTCGCCAACACGATAGTGCTGTCCGCCGCGGTCTACGCGCTTCGGTAGGCGGACGCGGCGCTTGCGGCATCGCCTAGTCCCGCTTATGATGAGCTAGCTTATTATTTTTCCTCCCATCATGCGCCCGCCCGACCGCAGCTTCGGCTTTCTTCTATATGACTCCGCGCGCCTGCTTCGCCGCGACTTCGACCGGCGCGCCCGTGCGATCGGCCTGACGCGGGCGCAATGGTCCGTGCTCTCGCACCTAGCGCGGTATCAGGGGGTAAACCAGGCGGCGCTGGCCGACCTGATGGAGCTCCAGCCGATCACGCTGGTGCGCCTGCTCGACCGCCTGGAGGAGGCCGGCTGGGTCGTGCGCGCCGCCGATCCTAAGGACCGCCGCTCGCGCGTGCCGCAGCTGACCGACAAGGCGCGCCCCGTGCTCGAGCGCATGCAGGCGCTCGCCGCCGAGACGCGCGAGCTGGCGCTGGCCGGCATCGACGGCGACGAGCGCGAGCGTCTGCTGGGCCAGCTTCAGAAAATCCGCGCCAACCTCGCTGCGCGCGAGGATGAGACCGGGAGCACGGGCACCGATGGTCGCTGACGGCTCCAACGCTCCCGCCCGTGCCGTGGTCGGTCGCGGCAAGCGACGCCTCCGCGCCTTCCTCCTGCTGCTCGGCCCCATCGCGGTCGGCGCCATCGCGCTGTCGATCTATCTCAACGGCGGACGCATCGTCTCGACCGACAACGCCTATGTGAAAGCGGCGAAGACGACGGTGAGCCCCGAGATCGCCGGCAGGGTCGCCAGCATCGCGGTCCGCGAGAACGAGCGCGTCGCTGCCGGCCAGCCCCTCTTCACGATCGACGACGAGCCGCTCCGCATCGCCGTCGCCAAGGCCGAAGCCCAGCTTCATGCCGTCCGGCTCGAGCTCGACGCGCTTCGCGCCAGCTATCGCCAGAAGCGCGAGGAGCTCAAGCTCGCCGAGACCAACGTCCCCTACGCCGAGCGCGAGTTCCGGCGCCAGTCGGAACTCGCCGAGCGCAAGGTCGCCACCGAAGCCCGCCTGGATGAGGCGCGCAACCGACTCGACGTCGTCCGCCTGCAGGTCTCGGCGCTGCGCCAGGATCTCGCCCGCATCGTCGCCGGACTCGCCGGGGACGCCGAGATGCCGGCCGAGCGCCATCCGAAGTTCCTCGAGATCAAGGCGGAGCTCGACGAGGCGCGCCTCAACCTGCGTCGCGCCGAGGTGAAGGCGCCGGACGACGGCATCGTCAGCCGCGTCGACTCGATCCGCCCCGGCGACTTCGTCCGCGCCGGCGTCGCCGCCTTCTCGATCGTCTCCTCACGCCGCCTCTGGATTGAGGCGAACCTGAAGGAGACTGACATCACGCACCTGGTTCCCGGGCAGAAGGCGAAGATCAAGGTCGACGCCTTCCCGGACACCGTGTGGACGGCGAAGGTCGACAGCATCGGCGCCGCGACGGGCGCCGAGTTCTCGATCCTGCCGCCGCAGAACGCGACCGGTAACTGGATCAAGGTGGTCCAGCGCGTGCCGGTACGCCTGATCATCGACGAGGCGCCGGACCAGCCTCAGCTCCGCGCCGGCCTGAGCGCGCTCGTCGAGATCGACACCGGGATCGAGCGTTCCCTGCCAGACCTGATCAAGGCGGCCCTCGCCAAGGTCGGGGGAGGTCGTTGAGCAGCCGCGGCCTCGTCACCGCCTCCATCATGGCGGCCACAGTGATGCACGCCCTCGACATGACGATCGCCAATGTGGCGCTGCCGCACATGCAGGGCACGCTGCTGGCGACCCAGGACCAGATCTCCTGGGTTCTGACATCCTACGTCGTGGCGTCCGCGATCATGACGCCACCGACCGGCATCCTCGCTGCGCGGATGGGGCGGAAGCGCTTCTTCCAATGGTCGATCGCCGGCTTCACCGCCGCCTCCCTTCTCTGCGGCTTCGCCTCCTCGCTGTCCGAGATGGTGATCTTCCGCCTGCTCCAGGGCGGCTGCGGCGCGGCGCTGATCCCCGTCTCCCAGGCGATCCTGCTCGACACCTACCCGCGCGAGCGCCACGCCCAGGCGATGGCGCTCTGGGGCGTGGGCGTCATGGTCGGCCCGATCCTGGGCCCGACGCTCGGCGGCTACCTGACCGAGCTCTATGACTGGCGCTGGGTTTTCTTCATCAATCTCCCGGTCGGCATCATCGCGATGATGGGCGTCGCCGCCAGCGTGCCCGAGACCCCGCGCGATCCCAACCGAACCTTCGACGTCACCGGCTTCGCGCTGCTGACGGTCGCTGTCGGCGCCTTTCAGCTGATGCTCGACCGCGGCGAGGTCGAAGGCTGGTTCGAGTCCACCGAGATCGTCGTCGAGGCGGTCATCGCCGGCCTCTGCTGCTACGGCTTCGTCGTCCACAGCTGGACCGCCGACAAGCCGTTCCTCGACCTCAGCCTGCTGCGCGACCGCAACTACGGGATCGGCGTCCTTCTGATCTTCCTGATCAACCTGATGATGCTGGCGACGCTCGCCCTGCTGCCGGCGTTCCTCCAGGGACTGCTGGGCTACCCGATCGTCGAGACCGGCTACCTGATGATGCCCCGGGGGCTCGGTACGATGATGGCGATGCTGGTGGTCGGACGGATTTCCGGCACCATCGACGCGCGGCTCATCGTCACCGTGGGCCTGTTGCTGACCTCGCTCTCTATGTGGGAGATGAGCCGCTTCAACATGAACGTCGACGAGCACGCGATCATCGTCACCGGGGCGCTGCAGGGCTTCGGCATGGGCCTGATCTTCTCGCCCCTGAGCGCGATGACCTTCTCGACCCTGGCACCGCACCTCAGGACCGACGGAGCGGCTGTGTTCAGCCTTCTCCGCAATCTCGGAAGCTCGATCGGCGTCTCGGTCATGATCGCCATGCTGTCCCAGGGCCGCCAGCTCCATCGCTCGCAGCTGGTAGAGCATGTGACGCCGTTCAGCCCGGCGCTCAAGGATGCGCCGGAAGGCTTCGGCCTCGACACGCTGTCCGGCCTGCTCCGCCTGAGCGAGGAAATCTCCCGCCAGGCCGACATGCTGGCCTACCTCGGCGACTTCCACCTGCTGATGCTGGTGCCGTTGATCCCGCTGCCGCTGGTTCTGATTCTGCGCCCTCAGACCTACGGAAAGCGCGCCTGACATCGGCGATTCTCGCTGATTCACTCCGAATCGCGAGCGAACGGTGTTGCGCGGGTTGTGGAAAACCCAGGAAAAATCGGCCTAAAACGGCGGCGACCTTCAAGATTCCTGCGGTTTTCGGGCATTTCGAAAGACACCCGCGCGAAGACGCGTTGCGAGTCCGCAAACCATGGTGTACGTGCGGATTACTGTTTTTTCATGTGGAGATGCATCATGTCTGCTGCTGACAAGCCCGTCATCGTTACCTCCAAGCACCTCGCCGACGCGCTCGCCGAGAAGCACGAGCTTCCGAAGAAGCAGGCCAAGGCCGTCCTCGAGGATCTCGTGGCGCAGCTTGGCAAGCACCTGAAGAAGGGCGCCAAGATCCGCGTTGCCGGCCTCGGCATCCTGCAGGTCCGCAAGCGTCCGGCGCGCATGGGCCGCAACCCGGCCACCGGCGAGCCGATCAAGATCAAGGCGAGCAAGAAGATCGCCTTCCGTCCCGCCAAGGAGCTCAAGGACTCAATCTAAAGTCGAGCCTTCGTCCTTCCAGAGACGGGCGCGTCGCGCGAGCGACGCGCCCGTCGCGTTTTGAGAGGCATTTTCAACCGCCCCCGCGTTTCGCCGACATCTGGTCAGAGTCGGCATTACGTGATCTGCTCTCCTAGTTTTCCGATACGACAGCGACTTCCGCCGTCCAAGAAGGGAGAGCTTCCATGTCGATGACCAAGGCCGGACTCCTCCGGTCTCTCGCCGTTGCGACCGCGATGGCCACTGCGCTGATCGCCGGCGAGGCGTCCGCGCAGAAAGTGCTGAAATACGTGCCGCAGGCCAACATGGGGACGATGGACCCCGTGAACAATCTGTCGTCGGTCACGCACCAGCACAGCTGGCGCGTCTACGACAACCTGTTCGGCGAGGACACCGCCGGCAACGTCCATCCGCAGATGGTCGAGAATTATCAGGTGAGCGCCGACGGCCTCACCTACACGATCACGCTTCGGCCGGGCCTCAAGTTCCACGACGGCTCGCCGGTCCGCTCGCAGGACGTGATCCCCTCGATCGAGCGCTGGGCGAAGCTCGACGGCGGCGGCAAGCGCCTGGTCGCGGCCGGCATGAAGCTGGCGGCGGTCAACGACCGCACCTTCACGCTGACGCTGCGCGAGGCCTTCCCGGCGACGCCGGGCGTCCTCGCCTACGGCTCGACCGCGATGTACGTGATGCGCGAGAAGGAAGCGACCACCGACGCCTCGACGCCGATCACCGAGGTCGTGGGCTCCGGCCCGTTCGTGTTCATCGCCAAGGAGCACGTGCCGGGCGCCAAAGTCGTCTACGAGAAGAACAAGGACTATGTGCCGCGCACCGAGCCGGTGAACGCCTTCTCCGGTGGACGCGTCGCCAAGGTCGACCGCATCGAGCTGACGATCATGCCGGATGCCGCGACCGCGGTCGCCGCTCTCGATCGCGGCGAGATCGACATGTACGAGACGCCGCCGCTCGACCTGCTGCCGGTCCTCAAGAAGAACCCGAACATCAAGATCGTGGTCTTCAACAAGGCCGGTGCGCTCGCCTTCGTGCGCCCGAACTTCCTGCACCCGCCCTTCAACAATCCGAAGGCGCGCCAGGCCCTGATGCACATGGTCGACCAGGAAGACTACATGCGCGCCGCGATCGGCAGCGATCCGGCGAACTGGAAGGTATGCTGGGCGGTCCAGGTCTGCGGCACGCCGACCGCGAGCGAGGCCGGCAGCGAGCCCTACCGCAAGGCCGACCTCGCCAAGGCGAAGCAGCTGCTGCAGGAGTCGGGATACAAGGGCGAGAAGATCGTCGTGCTGGTGCCGATGGACCAGCAGGTGATCCGTGACATCGCCCAGGTCACCGTGCAGAAGCTCAAGGACATCGGCGCCAACGTCGAGCCGGTCGCCACCGACTGGGGTACAGCACTTACCCGCGGCAACAGCAAGAACGCCCCCGACCAGGGCGGCTGGTCTCTCTTCCACACCTGGACCGTGGGCCAGATCCTCGGCAGCGCGATCTCCGCCGTGCACCTGACCACGCCGTGCGACGGCGGCGGCTATCGCGGATGGCTCTGCGATCCGACGATGGAGGAGAACCTCGCCGAATGGATCAAGGCCGGCACCACCGAGAAGCGGAAGCCGGTGGGCGAGAAGATCCAGCGCCGCGCCATGGAAATGGTGAACTACGTCCCGCTGGGACAGTTCTTCCAGCCGATGGCCACCCGCGCCAACATCTCCGGCATCCAGGAGACGCTGCTGCCGGTGTTCTGGAACATCGACAAGAACTGAGCCCATCGAGGTACCTTGGGAACGGCCGGTCCGGAAGGACCGGCCGTTTTCTTTTGTCGCGATCCATGGTCTGCTCCCTGCTTCCAGAGGAAGGAGCATGCATGCCGCTGACGAGGATCGGTCTCGGTTCGCTCGCTTTAGGAGCCCTGCTCGCCACCACGGCCATCGTGGGCGATGCCTCGGCGCAGAAGGTCCTGAAATACGTGCCGCAAGCCAACATGGGCACGATGGATCCGGTCAACAACCTGTCGTCGGTCACGCACCAGCATGCCTGGCGCGTCTACGACAACCTGTTCGGCGACGATACGTCCGGCGTGACGCAGCCGCAGATGGTCGAGAGCTACGCACTCAGCGGCGACGGCAAGGTCTACACCATCAAGCTGCGCCCCGGCCTCAAGTTCCATGACGGCGCGACGGTCACCACCAAGGACGTGATCAAGTCGATCGAGCGCTGGGCGAAGATGGACGTCGGCGGCAAGCGGCTCGTCGGTCTAGGCATGACGCTGGCGGCCGTCGATGACCGCAGCTTCACGCTGACACTGCGCGAGCCGTTCGGCAGCACGATCAGCGTGCTGGGCTACGGCAACACCGCGCTCTACATCATGCGCGAGAAGGAAGCCTCGACCGACGCGGCGACGCCGATCACCGAGGTCGTCGGATCCGGTCCCTTCGTCTTCAACAAGGCCGAGTTCGTCCCCGGCAGCAAGATCGTCTACGACAAGTTCAAGGACTATACGCCCCGGGCCGAGCCGGTGAACGGCTTCGCCGGCGCCAAGGTGGCCAAGGTCGACCGCATCGACGTGATGATCATGCCGGACTCGGCGACCGCCGTGGCCGCGCTCGACAAGGGCGAGATCGACGTCTACGAGACGCCGCCGCTCGACCTGCTACCGGTGCTGAAGAAGAACCCGCAGATCAAGACCTTCATCCACAACAAGGCCGGCGCACTCGGCATCATCAAGCCGAACTTCCTGCACCCGCCCTTCAACAACGTGAAGGCGCGCCAGGCGCTGATGCATGCGATCGACCAGACGGACTACATGGCCGCCGCCATAGGCAGCGACCCCGCCAACTGGAAGACCTGCTGGGCGGTTATGGCCTGCGGCATGCCGACCGCGAGCGAGGCCGGCAGCGAACCCTACCGCAAGCCCGACATCGCCAAGGCCAAGCAGCTCCTGATCGAGTCCGGCTACAAGGGCGAGAAGATCGTCGTGCTGATCCCGATGGACCAGCAGGTGATCCGCGACCTGGCGCAAGTGACGGTGCAGAAGCTCCGCGACATCGGCGCCAACGTCGAGCCAGTCGGCATCGACTGGGGCTTGGTGCTCCAGCGCGGCAACAAGAAGGATCCGCCCGACCAGGGCGGCTGGAACCTGTTCCACACCTGGGTCGCGGGCCCGATCCTGGGCAGCGCCATCTCCAACTTCCAGATCGGCTCGCCTTGCACGCTGGATGGCTACCGCGGCTGGACCTGCGATCAGAAGATGGAGGACCTGCTCACCGCCTGGGCAAAGGAACCCGAGCTCGCCAAGCGCAAGGCGATCGGCGAGGAGATCCAGAAGCAGGCGATGACGACGATCCAGTACGTGCCGCTCGGCCAGTTCTTCCAGCCGATGGCGATGCGCACCAACATTACCGGCTTCCAGGAAGTGATGGCGCCGGTGTTCTGGAACGTCGACAAGAACTGAACCTGCGCCTGCCCGAAAGCGAAACGGCCGGCTCTTTCGAGCCGGCCGTTTTCTTTACTGGCGGTCGTTGCTTTTAGTGGTCCTGGCCGCGCGGCGCCGCCGCACGAAGGAACCCGACATCGCCGATGCCGGCACCGCTGCCGCCGCCGTGGCTGCGCTGCGGCGCCGGATGGCGCGGCTTATGGGCTCCGCCGCGCTTCGACTGGTGACCGTTTGCCGCGTGACCGCTTGCCGACTGGCCCTGGCTGTTGCCTTTGCGGTGCGGCTTCGGCGCCGCGTGCCGGTGTCCGTTTTGCTGCGGTTGGCCGTCCCGCGGCGCGTTGCCGTGCTTGGCTTGGCCGTGCAGAGCGTGACCGTTCCGCTTGCCTTGCCGCTGCGGCCGCCCCTGGCGGTGCTGGCGGGGCTGCTCGTCGTCGCGGTCGCCGGCCGGCGCCTGGTATGCCGGCAGGACGGGAAGCTGCTCCGGCAGCGCCATCACCGGGATCGTCTGGCGCGTCATCCGCTCGATCGCCTTTAGCATCGAGCGCTCGTCCGGCGCACAGAACGCGATCGCGGTGCCCGATGCCCCGGCGCGCGCGGTGCGGCCGATACGGTGGACATAGCTTTCGGGTTCGTTCGGCAGGTCGAAGTTGACGACATGGCTGATTGCCTGGACGTCAATACCGCGCGCCGCGAGATCGGTCGCGACCAGGACGCGGAGGTCGCCGGCACGGAATCCCGCCAGTGCCTTCTCGCGCGCGGTCTGGCTCTTGTTGCCGTGGATCGCGGACGCCGCGATCCCCTGCTTCTCCAGCCGCTCGGCGACGCGGTTGGCGCCGTGCTTGGTGCGGGTGAAGACGATCGTGCGCGACATGCCGGCATCGCCGAGCAGGTGCGCCAGCAGCGCCGACTTCCTCGCGTGGTCGATGTGGACGACCTTCTGGTCGATCTTCTCGACCGTGGTCGCCTGCGGCGTCACCTCGACCCGGTCGGGATTCGAGAGATAGGCCTTGGTGAGCGCCGCGATCTCGGTCGGCATCGTCGCCGAGAACAGCAGCGTCTGGCGCTGCTTCGGCACGAGCGCCACGATCCGGCGGATCGAATGGATGAAGCCCATGTCGAGCATGCGGTCTGCTTCGTCGAGCACCAGGATCTCGATGCCGGTCAGGTCACAGGCCTTCTGCTCGACCAGGTCGAGGAGACGGCCGGGGCAGGCGACCAGGATGTCGACGCCCTTCTGGAGCGCGTCGACCTGAGGACGATAGCCGACGCCGCCGAAGACCACGGCGATGCGCGTGCCGTTGAGGTGCTGGCTGAGCTTCTTCAGGCTGTCGCCGATCTGGGTCGCGAGCTCGCGGGTCGGCGCCAGGATCAGCGCCCGCGGACGGCGGGGCAGGCGCTTGGCCGGATTGGCGGCAAGCCGCTGCAGCATCGGAAGCCCGAAAGCGGCGGTCTTGCCCGTGCCGGTCTGGGCGATGCCGATCAGGTCGCGGCCGGTAAGGAGGGAAGGAATAGCACCCGACTGGATGGGCGTCGGCGTGGCGTGGCCGATCGAGGCGAGCGCTTGAAGAAGCGGCGCCGAAAGGCCGAGATCTGAAAACTGGGTCAAAGGAACCTTTGCAAGAGAACAAGTGTCCGCGAACCGCGCGAACGCAGCGAGACCACCGGGAGGCCGCTCTTGTTGAAGGAGGGGGAGGTCCAGATGGAGGCCGTCGAGGCCGAGGGCATCCGACGCCCCGAGACTCGCTCTTGCGCCGACCATGCGAGCGAACCCGCACCTGCACTCTGAGCGGGCATATAGGGGATGGTTCCGCGAATTACCAGGATAAACGGGTCGGGGTTGCGTCAGGGCTCCGGTTAAGACAGGCTTTCCGACCGGAAACGGCTCAAAATCGGGGAGAAAGCCTCAATGCGACACATCAGCACAGTCGTCGGCGCTGCCGCCCTCTTGGCGGCGAGCTTGTCGACGCCCGCCGGCGCGGCAACGCCGAAGGACACCTTTGTCATCGCCTGGAATCTGGACAATCTCTACACCTTCGATCCGGCGCAGATCGGCGAGACGACGACCGACGAGATCATGAACAACGTCTGCGATCCGTTGCTGCTGACCGATTACGGCAGCGCCGAGAAGCTGATCCCGGGCATGGCCGAAAGCTACTCGATCAGCGAGGACGGCAAGGTCTGGACCTTCAAGATGCGCAAGGGCGTCAAGCACCACTCGGGCAACCCGGTGACGGCCAAGGACGCCGAGTGGTCGCTGCAGCGTCTCGTGCTGCTGAACCTCAACTCGGCGAACATCATCACCAAGTGGGGCATCAACAAGGACAACGTGAAGCAGGCCGTCGTCGCCAAGGACGACACGACCCTCGAGGTTCATTTCGACAAGGGTTATCCGCAGTCGCTGATCGGCCCCACCGTCTTCGCCGGCCGCGGCGCCTTCGTGCTCGACAAGGTCGAAGCGCTCAAGCACGAGGTCAACGGCGACCATGCCAACAAGTGGCTCGGCGCCAACACCGCCTGTGCCGGCGCCTTCAAGCTGACCAGCTGGGCCGCCAACGACACGGTCGTGCTGACGCGCAACGACAGCTACTGGCGCGGCCCGGCCAAGATGCGCCGCGTCATCGTGCGTCATGTGCCTGAGTCCGCCGCCGAACGCCTGCAGCTCGAGAAGGGCGACATCGACATGGCCCGCGTGCTGAACGGCAACGACCTCGCCGGCATCGAGGCGGGCAAGGCCGCGAAGGTGGTGCGCACGCCGCGCACGCAGTTCTACTACATCACCTTCAACATGAACGACCCGATCCTGTCGAACGCGAAGGTTCGCCAGGCCGTGAAGTACATGGTCGACTACGACGCGCTCGAGAAGACGACCATGAAGTACGAAGGTCGCGTGCGTCAGTCGCTGGTGCCGATCGGCGCCTTCGGCGCGCTCTCGTACGAGGAAGGCAAGCCGTTCAAGCTCGACCTCGACAAGGCCAAGCAGCTGCTGACGGAGGCCGGCTATCCGAACGGCTTCGAGAAGGAGCTGATCGTCGGCAACGCCTTCCCATACCCGGACCTCGCCCAGCACATCCAGGCGAACGCGGCGAAGATCGGCGTCAAGCTGAACGTCGTCACCATGGCCTACGGCCAGGTCGTCGCCCGCCACCGCGCGCGCAACTTCGACATGACGATGTCGGCCTACTACATCACCGTGCCGGACGCGCACGGCTTCGTCGAGCAGATGGCCTTCAATCCGGACAACAACCCGGAAGCCAAGGGCAACGCGCAGTACCCGAGCTGGCGCGCCAGCTTCTTCGACAAGTGGTACAACGAGATGACCGACAAGGCGCTGCTCGAGAAGGACCTCAAGAAGCGCGAGGAAATGTACAAGGAGATCCAG
>CAZZLX010000016.1:0-4462 GCA_964655235.1 uncultured Rhizobium sp. | reverse complement strand
GGCGCTGCTCGAGAAGGACCTCAAGAAGCGCGAGGAAATGTACAAGGAGATCCAGAAGCGGCACATGATGGACGGGCCCTTCGCCTATCTCTTCCAGACCTTCCGCGTGATGGGCGTGTCCAACACGATCAAGGACATGAAGGTCAACGAGGACCGCGTGTTCTACGCCACCGTGACGAAGTAAGCCGGCAGGACGGCGGCCTCACACCCCGCGGGTGATGCCGCCGTCGACCCGGAGGTTCTGGCCGGTGATGTAGCCGGCCCCGTCGGAGAGCAGGAACGACACGGTCTTCGCCAGCTCCTCGACCTTTCCATAGCGGCCAAGCGGCACCCGCTGCTTGGCCGCTTCCTTTTCCGGCAGGCTGTCGAAGAAGCCCGGCAGCACGTTGTTCATCCGGATGTTCGACTTGGCGTAGCGGTCGGCGAACAGCTTGGCGTAGCTGCCAAGCGCGGCGCGCAGCGCGCAGGAGACCGGGAACGCCAGGTCGGGCTCGAAGGCGGCGAAGGTCGAGACGTTGACGATGGTCCCTCCTCCTTGGCGCTCCATCACCGGCACGACGAGCCGCGAAAGCCGCACGACACTGAGCAGGATCATGTCGAGGCCGCGATGCCAGTCGTCATCGGTGATCGCCAGCAGGTCGCCCTTCGGCGGATGACCCGAGCTGTTCACCAGCGCGTCGATGCGGCCCCAGGCATCCAGCGTGCCTTTGACGACCCGCTCCAGCCCCGCCGGATCCTCGTTCGACGCGGTGAAGCCGAGACCGCCGAGTTCCTTGCCCAGCGCCTCGCCCTTGCCGGACGACGAGGACACGGCGACCTTCCACCCGTCCTTCACCAGCTGCCTGGCGATGCCGGCACCGAGTCCGCTTCCCGCCGCCGTAACGATCGCCACTTTGGAAGTCATTTCTTCCGTCCTCTCATGCCTTAGTTGGTCTACGGATTGGACCCGTCTTCATATCGAATTCACCCGCAATCATGAGGGCGTCCGCTGCACTCATGCTGACGTTTCCGGCGCGCAGATCACATATATCGGCGAGGACATCGATTGCGCGGTCGCGGTAGACATTGCGGAGCAAGCATCTGGCGGCCGCCGCACCACGAACAGCGGCATCTTCGTGATTCATCAAGATGATCATCGCGTTCGCACCAGCTTCGCCACGCAGCAGGATCTCGTCGCCTATCGCTCTATAGCGATCGAGGATCCTGTTCCGCTGTCTGATAGGCGCCACCATGAAGAGATTGTCCGCCTCGATCACCAAGGCGACAAACTCCTCGACCAGCTGTTCCAGCGGCTCCCGTGTGAAATCGTCATGTGTCATCGCATGGCCCCATAGTAGCCCAGGATCCATAGTCCGTATTCCCGTTGGCGCTCGAGCGGCAGGGTGCGCAACAGTTCTCGTATGGTGAGTCCAGGTACGTCCGACTTTCCAGAGTAGTGCGCGCTAATGGCCCAATGAATGATCCTGGGGATGCGGACCATGTTGCGCGTACCGTTGACATTGTAGCCTTTTGAGTTGTCGGGATCGGCGCTCTCCTCGACGATATGATGCCACTCTCGTCCCAGCCCAGCCGAACCGTAGGCTGATTTGAAAGCTTCTGGGGTCTTGAAAACCCGATCTTCATGATCTGCCAACAGGTCATCCAGATCGCGAGGTTCTTCGAACGCGGCCGCCACGTCAGGCACGATTTCATAAAGCGCCCAAAGAAATTTCCCCCAGACGCCTAGTCGCTTCAGGAAGGGCATGTGCTTCGCAACCCAGTCCATCGTCTGGGCGTAGAACTCTGCGAGTTGCGACGGCTTTCGTCCTCCGGCCGCCAGATGCAAGAGAGCTGAAGGATCACCGCTCTCCGCGCGTAGCTCTGTAGCCAGCGCTCGGAGCTCTTCCGTTCTTCGCCAAGTGTCCTCATCGACAGGAGCATCTGGGTCGAATCCGAGTTCCGGCGCACCGTCACCACCATCTGTCCACTGCCCGCCGTCGGGATGACCGCGCGGCACGCGTGCCTGGTCGGAGTCGTATTTGCGCTCGAAGCTTGTGGCCGCGAGCCAAGCGTCGCTGTCGATGCGCGGGTTGCCGCGCCGATGCGCGGGGCCCCAGGCGAGATAGCGGAGGCCGGCGTCGCGGAGGCGCGACTTGAACTCAGGTACGGGGAACGCGACGGCATCGGCGATCTCAGCGGCGCGCTATCGATCGCCATCGGCGAGCGCATCGGCGGCGAGATGGAGCAGCGGGCGCGATCGCCGAGAGCGAAGCTGCGTCCATAGACTTCCCGCATCGCCTCTTCGAGGACCGCGAGATCCATCAGCCACGGCACCGGCTTGCCACGGAGGCCAGGGCGGATGCCGCCGACCGGGAATTGCGAGAGGCGTATGAGGTCGCCGTCGATCCAGCAGCGCTCCGGTGCGCTCCAGACAAAGTCCGGGCGGTCGCGCGACACCCATCGGGTGTGCCCGTGCATCGGCCAACTCCATGTCGGAAAAAGAAAAGGACCCGGGCCCGTCGGGGCGCAGGTCCTCTCAGTAGCGCTCAGCCTGTCATAAACGCGGATTTCCGTCAACTAAATTTGCGTATAAAAATCCTTATTCCTCCGACGGGGCTCGTCTCCCCGCGCACGGATGGTCGGCACGTCATCCGTCGAGGAGAAGGCGACGCGCAGGCTCGGCCGCGGCGCAGGCGCCGCGGTACACCGCCGCAGCGGCGGCGACATCCTGAAGGGCCATGCCGGTCGAGTCGAAGACCGTGATGTCGGTGTCCGTTCGGTCGATCTGCTTCCGCCCGGCGAGAACGTCGCCGAGTTCGGCGGAGACCCCATCCTCCCGCAATCGCCCTTCGGCGACGGCATGGCGGAGGTCCCCCATCTTCAGGCATTGGTCGAGAATATCGGGACGACGATGGTTCCCTCGAACAGATCTCCGGCGAGCTCGCGCTTGTGCGGATTGTCTGCCCCGACGCCCGCGACGAAGTCGCCCCGTGCCACATCCGCGCGCGAGAGCACAGGTGTCGCCGACGGCGTGCAGGTGATCCATATCTCGGCATCGCGCGCCTCGCCGACGCTTCGCGCGACGGTGACAGGGATGCCGAGCTCGCTCGTCATCTCTTCTGCGAAACGATGCGCTGCCGCCGGGTTGAGGTCGATCGCGAATACCTGGCCGAGATGCCGAACACGCGAAAGAAGTCGAAGCTGATCCCGGCTCTGCCGGCCACAGCCGATGATCGCGGCGATCGACGCCTCCGGCTTGGCGAGATGGCGCGCGGCGAGAGCGGTTGCCGCCGCAGTCCGGAGAGCCGTGATCTCGGCCGAGTCCATGATCGCCAGCGGCGCGCCGTTCTCCGCATCGAACAGCAGGAGCACGCCCTGGATCGTCGGAAGTCCGCGCGCCGGATTGCCCGGGAAGTTGGCGTTGACCTTGGCCGCGGCATAGGCGCGATCGAGCCTGAGCCCTCCCGCCTTCACGTGAAAGCCGCCGCCGACACCCGGCAGCTCCATCACGGCCGGACCGGTCGAGACCGGCGTTCCGTTGAGGCGGAATGCCAAGTCGACCGCATCAAGGCAGGCGTCAAAATCGAGAAAGCGTGCGACCTCGGCACGCGTCAGCACAAGCGTGCCGTCGGCAACGGATTGCGAGCGCATAGGTCCTCTGCTCCTTTCGGTGAGCAAAGGCAGCGCTTGGACGATGACCGTCTTTGGGATGCGGGGCGTCTGCCGAGCCCGATGCATTCACTATAAGAGGTGCGCCGCGCCTTTCGACGGCGCTCTATCCGACCTTGAACCAGGGTTTGCTGCCCTCGGGATACGGATCGCCCTTCTTGAAGTGGCCGCCGGGGATGTGGCGATAGGCGTACTTCATCGCCGCCTCCTCGTGGAACTCGATGCCGAGGCCAGGCCCGTCGGGAATCATCATGTGGCCGTCGACCAGGCGGCAGTGCTCGGTGACGATCTCCGAGCGCCACGGCACGTCGACCATCATCGTCTCGAGCAGCGCCAGGTTCGGCACCGAGGCGGCGAGATGCGTCGACATCGCGTTGCCGACGGGCCCCAGCGGATTGTGCGGCTGCACCGGGAGATAGGCGGCGCTGGCGATCGCGGCGATGCGGCGGAACTCCGATAGCCCGCCGACATGGACGACGTCCGGCTGGATCCAGTCGGCGGCGTTGCGGGTCACGAGGTCCTGGAACTGCTGCTTGTCGTAGTAGCGCTCGCCGGTGGCGATGCGGACCGGCACATGGGCGCGCACATTGGCGACCGCGGCGATGCTCTCCGGCGGCGTCGGCTCTTCCAGGAACAGCGGATCATAGTCGGCGATCGCCTTGCCGACGCGAATCGCGGTCGGCACGTCGAAGCGGCCATGCGCCTCGATCAACAGGTCGATGTCGGGGCCGACATGCTCGCGCACGGTCTCGATCTGCTCGAGCGCCTTCCGGAGCTGCTGCGGCGCCATCTGCAGGTAGGCTGGCCCGAACGG
>CAZZLX010000015.1:0-19947 GCA_964655235.1 uncultured Rhizobium sp. | reverse complement strand
ACCCATACGTCGTTGCACCTGCTGTGTGGCGTGGTATTCCGTGACTACGGTGCGTTGGTGACGGGCGGCAACATGGATCTCGACGAAGGGCGCCTCGACTTCGAGATTGCGGATTTTAGTAATGAATTAGCCCAAACGATTATCGATAATGTGAACAAAGAAGTCGCTGCCGATCGGGCAATTGAAGTAAAAATCTTGCCCCGTGCCGAAGCCTTTGCCATCCCCGACTTGATTCGCACCAAAATCAATCTGCTACCCGAGGGCATCAGCGAAGTGCGCACCGTCAACATTGTGGGGCTCGACCTGCAGGCCGACGGGGGCACGCATGTGGCCAGCACGCGCGAAGTGGGCACGGTGGTGCTCCTCAAAACGCGTAGTAAGGGCGCCACCAACAAGCGCATCGCCATACCTATCCAAAGGGGAGCGTGGAACAAATCCAGGAAATTCTAATGATCGCCGAATTGCGGCTTCCGGGCTGAGGTCAAATCGCTCGCTCAACGACTTAATCAAACAAACAATAGCATCTGCATACTGACGCTCGATGCGCGCCCTTTCTGTCCTTGGCCTCCGACGTACTTTTCCAACTTCGGGCGCATGGCTTGCGGCCCGACGCTTCTGCTCCCCCTCAATGAGAGGCAGCAAAGCAATGGCCTCCTCCGTGAACTTGGTGCACTTGCGTTGAGCCGTCGACTGGACATTCTCATGTAAACTGGACAACTCAGCATCACTCAACTTCATCAGCCCATCTTTTGTCCATTTTTTCACATGCTTGTTCCCTTTGGCCGAATGTCTAGCCCGGATTATTGGTGACGCGGGCTGTATCGATGCGGCGGCTCGGCACGAGCTGAAGTGCATTATGCTTTGTCATAGAATGGACCATCTTTCCACCTCTTCAGGTTTGAATCCCAATCTGATATCGCATGGAGATACGTCAGAATCGGTCGCATCCGTTGATAAGGCCGCTACGCTAGGCTTCGTGAAGTAGAGCGGTCAAACTCAGATAAAACTCGTCGTTTGGGCGCAGGGGCTGAGCCCGCCTCCTGGCGCAGCGGCCCGGGAACAAGCGCAAGCTCTATGCCCTGCACGCGCCCGAGGCACGGTACTACGCTATGCTCGACAAGCAAAAACGGGCAGCGCGCCCAGAACAGCAAGTCGTGGCAGCCTGACCGAGCAGCCAACGACGCCAAGGAGGGACGCTCCTACACCACGTCACGGGACACGATCGCTTTCCCGCACCTGGCTCTTCCCGAGAGTCACCCGAATCGTGCCGCCAAGCGCGTCCAACGAATATCCTCAAGGCTTACCCCTTGAGAGGAACCTTGCATATCCAGCGCGATGCGCAGCACCGTTTCTGTCTTCTCGTAGCGCAAGACACCCCCCTGAAACCCGTGGCCGGAAGGATCTTCGGCCAGAATTTTCAAGGGTAAGCGCGGTCTTCACCAGCGCCAACCTTCGTGTCGGCTATAGCCGCCGACGGTGTCGATACATCCGGCCCAGCGCTCGCTGACCAGCGGCTTGCCGGGAGGAGGCATGGTCTCGGCTCGGCTTAGGATAGTGACTGCGCCCAGGGACCTAAGATAATCATGCGTTTCCACCCGCCCAGTCGAGGCTGCAGTCGTGTAGCCGAGCCGCGCAAGCAGCGCGACGGCGACACTGCCGACGCCACCGGCCGCGCCAGTCACGAGCACTTCACCTGAGCCAGGCTTTAGACCGTGCTTCTCGAGCGCGATCACGGCCAGCATGGCCGTTAAACCCGCTGTACCAATGGCCATCGCCTGCTGCGCGCCAATGCCCGCAGGCAATGGCACGAGCCACTCGCCCTTTACCCTCGCTTTCTCGGCGTAGCCACCCCAGTACCATTCGCCGACCCGCCAGCCCGTAAGGATGACGCTGTCGCCGGACTTGAAGAGAGGGGAGGTCGATTGCTCAACCACGCCGGCAAAATCGACGCCTGGAACATGTGGATACTGCGCACGATCCGTCCAAGCCCGGCGAGAACCGTCCCGTCCTTGTAATTGAGCGTCGAATGAGTGATGTCAACCGTGACATCGCCCGGCGGCAGCAACGACTCGTCGAGCGTCTGCAGGGACGGTGAAACCTTGCCATCCTTGTCCTCCAGGACGAGAGCGCGGAACGTGGTCATTAGGCTTTCTGTGATCGGATCATTATCGGTACGGTGACTATAGACCTCATATCAGCCGGGTCGAAATGCCCTGGCTAATGAATGCGAGCGGCTGCTGATCGTTAGATGGAATCCCGGACATTCGGTGTCAGCCGCCTCCTTCAGTGACGCGAGCCGGCGCCGGCTTCAAGCTTGACGTCGAACGATAAGAAGCGATCAAACAGCGGTGTCTTGCGATAGAAGCGCTTTTTCTCGAACGTCTGGCCAGGGATAGCGTCCTGTCGGCGATCGAGAAGCCCGAACCACCAAAGCGGCCGCAGGATCGTCGCCTCCATCGCGTGGGTAGCCGTATCCCATTTCGTGTTCAGGATATTGCCGGTCGGAATCGTGCACATGCGCGTTAGGCGCTCAGGTGGCTGCCAGTCGTTGGCGGCGATCGACAACGACCAGAGAACGATGCCGGCGTCGCGCTGCGGCCAACCGTGATCGATGGCTCGGCCGAAATAGCCGAGGTCGATTGCCCAGAGCGCCAAATGAAACAGAAGCGCCTGAAGCGCCTGGCGACTAGGATCCTCGATAACCTGGAGACCCGGTGCCGCGATCTTTAGGTGATCCTCACGTCGCCTTACGAGTTGCCCCGTCTCAACGAGATGACGGATGAAGAACAATGGCAGAAAGTCTGGCTCGTTGATCACCTTGTGAAGGCGAAAGGCTTCTGTCCTGTCAAAGCCAGGCCAGGTGAAAACATCCAGCATCTCCGCCACGACCTTGCGTGTGAGATTGCCGGTCGCAGTCAATTCAAGTCCTGATCCCACCGACGCAGCATGCAGCAGGATAAGAGCGTTGCGTGCGACGGCCGACTTGCCGATCTCATCGGGCGACAGATCTGTCGCAAGCCGAATTGCGCTCGCTGCCGATGATGGAGGCTTCTGCAGTGCCGAGAAACTAGCCTGATCCAACAGCGTCCAGGCAGGCTCGATGCCGCCGAGCCAGTTTCGGACAGCCGGGTTTCGCAGAAGGTCACGCGGGATCATTTGGTCATAAGCAAAGCTTGGTCATGCTGGCAATCATCAAGCACGGTCAGGAGCTCTCAAATGTTTCGGCTGTCGTAGGCCCAGTGCAGCAAGGCCTGCCTTTGGCGAGGCCGGCAAAAAGGATCACCCGGCTCGCAGTTCTGTCTGATCTGCGCGATGTGTCGTCGAAACGCCTTCCAGCGCTTGATCTGGCGTCTGTCCTCCTCGAGCATCCGCCGCCCCATGAAGTAGCGGCAATACCATTGGAACCAGCCGCGCGGATCGTCGTCATGCAGCCAACCGCTCTGGCGCCATACCGACAACGGCTTGCTCGCATCGACCCCAAAATAATCGAGAGCGTCGTTTCTTCCTGCCGCAGAGAGCTTGGCGCGCGTGAACCAGCTCAAGGGAAATTCCTTCTGGCAGTCGGTCATGTACTTGCCGCCAAAGACGCCAAGCGACAACATTTCCTTAGGCGTCAGCTCTGGCTTGAACTCCGGATCGAAATTGCGACCGACAGGCTCTGTCAGATAATAACGATAGTCCCGCTGCATCTTGTCGTTGACGATGACGAGCTTGTCTCGGCACCGCTTGCGGGGTTGCACTCGACTAACAGACTTTTTCTGCCTCATGTGCGCGCTCTTCATTTTGCAGGAGATTGACCCGGCGCGCAGTCCGGTTTGGCGTGATCGACCAAGATCAAATCGTCGACCGGAAAGCCGAGGCCGCGCGCTTTATCGACCAGGCGTTTCCTGATATCGGCGGATAGGTTCGGCTGGCGCGCCAGGATCCAGAGGTAGCTCCGCGACGGGCCCGATATCAGAGCCCAGCCGTAATCCTGCTGGTCGAGTGCGAAGACATGGTACCCGCCGGCGAACGGCCAGAAGAACGTCACGGAGAGGCTGGCCGTATCTCGGTCGCCTTGGAACACGGCGCGACCATCGGCTTCCTTCCAGCGGCAGTTCTTGCGATCGAAGCCTTTGTTGAGCACGCCGACAGACCCGTCGTCGCGCAGCGTATAGGTCGCCGTCACATTCGTCAGTCCGCGCTCGAAGCTGTGGTCGAGGCGCATGATCTCGAACCATTCGCCCTTGTAGCGTTGGACATCGAAGGGACGCACCGGCTCGACGCCCTCCGGTATTCCCGTGCAGCCACTAACGAGTGCGGTCAGTAGCAGAAGGATGAGGAGAGCCTGCTTCGGCGAAGCTTTCAATGTTTTGTTCCCCTCGCGCGCCAGTCCCAGGGCATCTCAAAGCTGCCGGACCAGATACCGAGCTTGGCGCGTTTCGCGCGCTTCTCATCGGCGACGTAGTCGAGCGAGTATTTGCGATAAGCCACCGCCCAGCCGCTGGCGACCATCCATCGATTGAGATCCTCAGCGCGCTTGAAGCAGACGGCGATGATCCGACGGTAGCGGTCATGGCCATGGGGCTCGCAGCGGACGGTGGCGGTACCGATGTGGTCAGCGAGCGCGAGCGAGGCCTGTTGCCCGCAGCGACATGAGGTGCCGTCCCGATGGGTGCATCCCTGGCCACTCTCCGGTGCGTCGATCCCGTACAAGCGAATGCGCTGGCCGTGGATCTCGATGGTGTCGCCGTCGATGACGGTGGCGGTTCCTATGATGTCCGTAGTGGCCACCACTGGAAAACTCAGTAGAACGCCCGAAAGGGCAAGAGGCGCCCACCACCTCATCGGCCGATGCGCCTTGGCTCGTCGATCTCCTCGGCCTCCGCGGTCTCGCCATGCAGCTCTTCTCGGATAAGACGCTCCGTGACGTCATCGAGATATGCCGTGAGTGCGCCGCTCAGATCCTGGAACTCGGGCCAGAGAACCTGATCGACAAAGCTGCGCGGTGCTTTGATGATGACCGTCTGCCTATGCATCCGGCGATATCGGAAGGGGCTAAACCCATATTTCCGGCAGAGCGCGATGAACAGCTTGCGCGACCAGATGTCCGGCACTGAGAACTTGATCTCTACCAGGCCTTCGTCACTAGCCGCTGGACCAAGACGAGCCCGAATGCGCTCGGCAGCTGCGCCGGCCGCGGCCTTCTCGCCTGCCGTTCCGGCTCTCGCGAAGAGAGCTTCGATCTTCCGCAGCTTTTCCCGTAGAGCCTGTTCGGCGGTCACGCGCTGCGATCCTGGCGAATTTTCAGCGCCTCTCGACTCGGCGACTGCGAAGAATGTCGAGGCGCTCGCAGCGCCTGACCGTGGAGCGCGCCGTATTCGCTCCGCCGCAGACTTGGAGCAACGATTACCGTCAGGGTTTCTGGATCTATGTCGACGAGGGCGCAGTCGAAGAGCGTATGAAGGTCGGCGCGGAGTAGGAGCCCATTCACGACCTTATTGGTGTCGGGCCCGCGATAAGGATGAATGTGGGCCGCTTCGAGTACGTCGAGCACGTCGCAGCCAGTAATGGCACATCGGCCATCGTAGGCAGCGATCAATGCATCACGAAAAGCCTTCTGGCCGCGCCGTTGGGCGATGGTTCGCGAAATACGCTCGCGCGCATCGGCGATGTTCTTGGGGTCAAACGGACTGTTATCGGCCTCTGTTGGCGGGATCGCCGCCGAATTGACGAGGCGGCGCAGCGTAAAGCTCGTCGGGTTGGATCCCGTGTGGGCTTCATACTGAAAACGCCCCGCATATCGAAATCCCGCGCCAGGGAATTCGTATTTGCGTTTGCGCAGAAAGAGCAAGATCTCAAGGCCGCGATCCCGATGACCGATGATCAGGTCATCCGTCCGGCCCGATGTCTGCCCTTGCCAATGCAGGACGTCTTCCTCAAGACGATCGTGATACTGAGTTCGGTCGGCGGTCTTCTCCTCCGTGACAAAGAGCCAGATTGAGGCAGTGCCCTTCGGCCGGAAGACGCCGGTATTGAGCGTGGTGTCGGTGATGCCAAATTCCCGCCGCAGATCTTCGCGCGTGTAGACGCGATCTACAACCAACCGCTCAGATGTCTTCTCTGACTCGCTCTCATTGCCATCTCGAACAACGGTGAACCCGAGTTGTTCGAGCTTTGCCTGTACCGTTGCTTGCCCGCCGCTGAAATCAGCAGCTTTGAGAGCGCCAAGATCTGGCCGTGCATACTTATGCGCAACACCGAGGATGGCTTTTGAGTCGTATCGTTTGTCTTCGTGCACTAGCCAATATGACCGAGCCTGCCCAAAACCGTGTTCTTCTAGAAAGCGCTTACGACCCGCGTCGTCGTCCCCAAACGATTTACATTCAGCAATGGCACTTAGAATGTGCTGACGATCATTGATGTCGGCAATGCTCATGATGCCTCCAACGCGGGTGTCTTTAGCTAGAGCCGCTTCGCCGCCCAGATGACGCGCCCGATGATGTTCACCTCCTCGGCACCACGCTCGTAGGTCTGGTACTCCGGATTGACCGACTTGATGACGATCTTCGGCGGTTCGGATTGTGGCACGTGCTCGACACGCTTGGCGACGAGGCCCATGCCGTCCCAGATGACGAAGATCCCCGGCGGCACCGGTACGCGCTGACTTGAATCGATCAGGATGCGGTCGCCGGTGGAGAGCAGCGGCTCCATGGAGTCGCCGTCGATGGTGATGATGTGCAGGTCCTGCGGACGCGCCCGAAACTCGTGACGGACGACGGGCTCCGGAAACAGCCAGGTCTCCTTCGACTCCTCGAGCCCGTCGTGAAAGGCGCCAGCACCGGCCGAGGCGCGGACGTCGATCTCGCGGACCGAGAGAAATCCCTCGACGACGGGCTTCCGCCGCCGCCGCGGCGCATCGGGCGTGTCGGGCTCGGTATCGCTGCGGGGCTTTCGCTGCGGCGGCTCGGGGTGGCGTAGCTCCGACGGCTCGATCTCGAGAAATCGCGCCAGCGCCTCGCGCACGTTCTCGGGCAGCACCTTCGGCGTACCGCGATAGATGAACTGGTGCACATAGGCGGCGTTCTTGCCGATCGCCAGCGACGCCTTTTTGAGGTCGCTGCCGCGTTCGTCGATCAGCTTCAGCACCAGAACGCGTGTCGGGTCGAGGATCATGGTCGGCAAGTCCTTGATTTGGATATATAGGAAATTACCAATCTCTTTTCATTGACGCAATAGGCCGGCATCGCTTTGATGCGTCCTATGACGAGAACGATCAGCGAACAATTTCTGGCCAGGATCGAGGCGTTTCTCGCCCGAACCGGCACCAAGCCGACTGAATTCGGCCGCATGGCGTTGGGCGATCGCGCTTTCGTGCTCAACCTCCGCCGAGGTCGCTCCCCGACGCTGGCAACCGCCGACAAGATCCTGAGCTACATGGACAAATTGGACGCCGAGGCGACCGATAAGTCCAAAAATAGGAGGATAGGATGAGCGATCTGCATATCCGCCATCTCAATCAGGCCGAATTGGCCCGCCGCTGGGCGCTCAACCACCGGACACTCGAGCGCTGGCGCTGGACGGGGTGTGGGCCCTGCTATCTCAAGATCGGCGGCCGCGTCGTCTACCGACTGGCTGACATCGAGGCCTACGAGGCGGCGCAGCTGCGGAATGCCACCAACGCGGCACCGGCGTCCGGTCTTCGCCCTCGGGGGCGGGCATGACCCGGCAGCTCGGCACTCCCATGGGCGAGATGGCATTCCTCGGATGGCTCGGCCAGGCCGAGCCCGGCGAGGTGCTCGCCTACCACCGGGGTTTTCTCGCCGTCGATCGGCACTGGGCTGAGGGCGGCGCCCTCGATCGCCTCGCCGATCGTGCCGCCTGGGCGGCCGAGCACGGCCTCGCCGATCTGGTTCAGCGTCGCCATGGGCCGGAGGACTTGAGCTACCTCGCCATCGCGCGCCGGCACACCACCAGCCTTTCCCGCCTGATCGCATCGGAGACCCCATGAACGGCTTCGCACGTCACGGCATCGATCACCTGTCGGCCTCCTCGCTGAACCTCTGGGTCGCCGAGCCTGCGGTTTGGGCGATGGAGCGCCTGCTGGGTTATCGCAGCCCGGCCTCGGCGCTGATGGTGCGGGGAAAGGCTGTGGAGGAGGGGATCCATGGCGGGCTGGTCGATCCGGCACGCTCGATCGAGGCCGGCACGGCGACGGCACTCGCCGCCTTCGACCGCGAGATGGCCCTCAACCCCGACGACCGGCGCGACAGCGAGCGGGACCAGATTCCAGGATATGTCGAGCATGGCCTGGGCGAGCTCCGCCAGTACGGAGCGCCGACCAGCTATCAGGACCGTGTCGAGATCCGCCTCGAGGGCGTGCCGGTGCCGGTCATCGGCTTCATCGACTGGCGCTTCGATCAGCACGGTCTGATCCTCGATCTCAAGACCAGCGAGCGCCTGCCCTCGGCGATCTCGCTCTCGCACGCACGTCAGGGCGCCGTCTACGCCTGCGCTCATGGCAACTACGCCATGCGCTTTGCTTACGTGAAGCCCACCGCCGGCAAGAAGGACGGTCGCGCGGTCGTGGTCTACGAGCTCGAGCGCGCCGAGGTCGACCGCCAGCTGAGGGCTCTCCGCGAGATAGCGCTCCGCCTCGAGCGCTTCCTCAGGATCTCTGCCGACGCCCGCGAGATCTGCGGACTGATCGTCCCCGACTACGAGCGCTTCCACTGGTCGAACCCGCTCACGCGTGCGCGTGGGGTGGACGTCTTCGGTTTCTAACCCGTATCCCAGATAAGGAGAAGGATCATGGCTCTCAACATTGGCGGCACCGGCAACGGCAAGCCTTACTGCAAGTACAACGCCAAGGCCGACAAGTGGTTCGTGCGTGGCGCCGACGGCGAGGACGCGGAGATCCAGCGTCCGACCTTCGTTGTCGACTTCGACAACATCGCCACCGGCTGGCTCCGCTTCCGCGAGGGCCAGGCGCCGGAGCGGGTGATGGACGCCAGCATCGACAAGGCAGCACCGCTGCCGGGCGAAGGCTTCAAGCGTGGCTTCGTCGTCATGGCCTACAGCCCGAAGTTCTTCGGCGGGGCAGCCGAGTTCGCCAGCGCCTCGATCCATCTGTCGAACGCAATCAAGGAGGTCTACGCCCAGTACGAGGCCGACAAGGCCGCCCATGGGGGAAAGCTTCCGGTCATTGCCTGCACCGGCTCGCAGGCGATGAAAGATCGCTACGGCACCAACTATCGCCCGACCCTCGCCATCGCCAAATGGGTCGACCGCCCGGCCGAGCTGCCGAGCGTCAGCCCGATCGCGGCCGCCGACCTCTGGCAGGGCAGTCCCGCGCCGTCGGCACCGTCCAGGACCACCGCTCAGCATGTGCCGCCGCCTGCGGCGAAGGCCGCCGCCGATCCACTCGCCGAAGCGGTGTTCTGACCTTCGCCCCGGAGGGCTCCGGCCCTCCGGCCTCTTTCCCGGCGCCCCTGATGGACATGTCCAACGTTCAGCCGATGGTCGAGCCAGATCCGGTGCAGATGCGCCGCCATGTCGGCCACCTGTTCGAGGGCTGGCTCGACGGCTGCCAGGACGGGCGGATCGAGCTCGCCTGGACCGACGGGCGCGACGGCAGGCTTAAACATGCGGCAATCTTCGGCACCGATCAGCTGGACGAGCTGGTCGAGCGCGCCGTCGCCGAGAACCGCAGGCCCGGTCAGAACGTCTATATCGGCGCCGCCCTGCGCAAACCCGACACCGCACCCTTTGGCCGCTGCAGCGACGAGGACTTCTTTGCGCTCACCGCCTATTACGTCGATATCGACGATGACGTCACGCAGGCAGCCGCCGCCACATGCCGCGAGCGCGGCTGTCCGCCGACCGCGGTGGTCATCACTGGCCGTCATCCCCATGTGCGCGCCCAGTTGTATTGGCGGTTGATCGAGCCGCAGCGCGATCCCGACATTTGTCGCGCGCAGAACAGCGCCCTCGCCCAGACACTCGGCGGCGATCCGTCGGTCGTCAATCCGAGCCGCGTGCTCCGTCTCGGCGGTTCCATCGCCTGGCCCACCAAAGACGGCCGCGTTGTCGAGCGCACTGAATCCAGGGACTTCAGCGACGCCCGGCCCAAGGCATATATGCCGGAGCAAATGGCAAAGGCGTCGCCGCACGTACAGCCATCGCTGTCCGAGCAAATGGCCGACACGTCAGGACAGGGCAAGAGCGCAAACGCCTCGTCTCCTTCGACTAAGACGCCGACCATTGCTCGGTCAGCCACACTGAACATCGGCACCTCCAGTCTCTCGGTCGACGACTACATCGCCCGCATCCGCGCCGGCGATCGCTGGCACGACAACATGCTGCGGCTCGTCGGCCACTGGATCGCCCGCGACTGGTCCGATGCCGAGATACAGACCGCCGCCGAGGCGATGACGCTGCCGGGCTACACGGTCGCCGACACCCGACGCGACGTCGGGCAGATGATTGCCGGCGGGCGGGCCAAGTGGAACAAGCCGGACATCGCTCGCGCGATCGAAGTAACCGATAGCGAGCAACGCCCCACTGTCATCGATCCCCGAACCTGGTCCGGCAAGCCGCTGCCGCAGCGCAAATGGCTGGTCGAAAACTGGGTCCCGATGAACTATGTCACCGCACTGTTTGGCGACGGCGGCCTCGGGAAGACGCTCCTCGCACAGCAGCTCCTCACCAGCGTTGCCACCGGCCAGCCTTGGCTTGGCCAGCCAGTCCGCCAGCTGCGCGCATTCGGTCTTCTGTGCGAGGACCACGAAGACGACCTCCACATCAATCAGGATCGTATCGACGCAGCCTACGGGATCGACTACCAGGACCTGGGCGACCTCCGGTTCTGGCCGAGCGTCGGCTTCGACAACCTGCTGATGACGTTCGACGGGCAGGCGACCGGCAAGGGCGAGCTCACCCAGTTCTTCGACGCGCTGCTCGGGTCCGTCATTGAGTTCGGCGCCCGCTTCGTGGTGCTCGACACCGCTGCCGATCTCTTCGGCGGCAACGAGAACATCCGCTCTCAGGTTCGACAGTTCATCACCAATGCCTGCGGGCGCATCGCGCGCGAGATCGACGGGGCGGTCCTCCTCTGCGCCCATCCATCACTCAGCGGCATGGCCAGCGGCTCGGGATCGAGCGGATCGACCGCGTGGAACAACACCGTCCGTTCTCGTCTCTATCTCACGCAAGCAGCCGCTGATAACGGCGAAGAAGCCGATCCGGACGCTCGCGTCCTGACGCGGAAGAAATCCAACTACGCACGCGCCGGTGAGACGCTGGCGCTGCGCTGGACCGAGGGCGTGATGATGCTTTCTGACGCGGACGCCGATAACGACGACGCGACAACGCGCAGCCTCGTGCTCGAGGAGATCGATCGCGCCTGGCGAGATGGCCAGCCCTACAGCGATGCACCCCAGGCTCGCAGCCGTTTCATTCTGACCCGTCTGCCGGCGCGCACCGGGCTGAGCCGCGGCGCCGTGGAGCGGGCCTACCTCGCACTGCTCGATAGCGGCCACATCCGGCTCGAGCTGCACGACAGCCACAAGAATTTCCGCGGCCTGAAGGCAACGCGGCGGACGGAGGAACTGAAGGGAGTGCCCTCATGACGACGGCTGAAACTCGGCAAAACGGGCTGCGAAGGTTGCGAAAGTTCACAGCTAACCCATTGAAATCCCTATGCGAAGATGTTCTGCGAAGGTTGCGAAGGTTCATAGCTAAGTCCCTGATTTTCCTAGCGAAGGTTTGCGAAGCTAAAGTCCCCCATACCCCCTACGAACTTTCGCAGCGCTCGAGCGCGCTGCGAAGTTCTCTCCAGAAGGGGTCAGAGCGCGGCAGTCGGTCAGCCCGAGGTCATCGGGCGGCATGGGGTCGGCCATGAGCCGTCTCCCCCAGCGCAAGGTCGGCACAGTCGACCCGACCACTGACCCGATGGCGCCGGCGAGGTACCGGATCCAGGCGATGGTCGATGGTCTCGACCAGGTCGCCATCGCCATGGAGCGGAAGTGGGGCGTCGGCCGCCTCCGGCTCCTGGTCTCCGATCCGCTCCGCGCAAAGTTCGATGAGCAGAGGGATCGGCTCGACGCCGCGCTCGCCTCCGGTCAGGAGGGATACGCCCGCATCCACGTCGAGGGCATGCGCCGCGCCTGGGACGCGCTCGACCGTGCCGCCGCCGATGCCGGTCAGGTGCCGCTCGCGCCCGAGGTTTGGGAATGCGTGCTGCCCGAATCCGGCGAGATCGTCTCGCTCGTCCGCACCGAGGCCGAGGCCCAACACGTCGCCCGCGAGGGACGCGTGTTCACGGTGGCGGAGATCGGAACGCTGATCGCTGGCCTCGGCGATGCCGTCCTCGAGATCAAGCGCCAGTTCCCCGGTGCCGCCGTCACCGCCATCCGCCAGAAGCCGCCGATCGACTGGTCGCGCGGCGACGACATCCCGTTCTAGCCAGGAGGTACCAGATGTTCCCTCGAAACGAAGCCTCGGTGGTTGCGACAGCGGGAGGCGCTGTGCCGCCGGTGTCTCGACCGATCGCCAACGATGCGCCGCCGGTCATCCTCTGCCTCGATCTCGGCACGCGCACGGGCTGGGCGCTGCACGACGATGGCGCGACCTTCAGCGGCTCGATGACCTTCAGGCCCGGTCGCTACGAAGGCGGCGGGATGCGCTACCTGCGTTTCCGCCAGTGGCTCGTCGAGCTCCTCGCCAAGTCCCGGCGGACGGACATCGTCAGCCAAGCGTCGCCGATCGATGCGGTGTATTTCGAGGAGGTCCGCGCCCATGCAGGCACCGACGCGGCGCACATCTACGGGGGATTTCTCGCGACGCTGAGCGCCTGGTGCGAGCAGCGCTCAATCCCCTACCAGGGCGTGCCCGTCGGCACGATCAAGCGGCACGTCACCGGCAAGGGCAATGCCGACAAGGCCGCGGTGATCGCCGCGATCCGTGCCCGCGGCTTCAACCCGACCGACGACAACGAGGCGGACGCGCTCGCCATCCTGCTGTGGGCGACGGAGACGCACGGGGGCGTGCGATGAGCGGCGAGGTGATGCTGACCCATGCCGCTGGCATCGTGGCGGAGCGGCGCAAGGCCTATGGCCCTCCGTCCGGCTCGATGGAGATCCTGGCGCGCCGCTGGTCGATCACGCTGGGCCACCCCGTAACGCCGGCGCAGGCGGTGATGTGCCTGATCGACCTCAAGCTGACGCGGCTCGGTCACGACCCTCGGCACGACGACTCGATTAGGGACCTGGCGGGATACGCCGCGGTGCTGCACGAGGTGACGCGATGAGCGCGCTGCTTCACCTTGAGCGGGCAGCACCGAACAGCGTTGTTCCGGCGAGGCTCCGCTGCGTGACGCGGGGACGGAGCGGCTTCTGCAGGATCCGGGTCAGCAGGGCTTTTCGGCTGATTTGCTCCGCGCCCGGTATCACCAGCTGGCTGCCGTCGCTTGCATACCGAATCCTGGGCGCGGCGACCGGCTTCTCCGTGCCCGGAATGACGAACTGCAGACCGGCATTGGTGCGCTCGACGTTGAACCGCTGCTTGGCCATCGCGCATGTCCTCGAGTGTCTGGCTGGACCAATAGCCAATCACGTCTCGAGCAGAGGGACAACCGCATGGAGCCGGCCATGAGGTGGGCACCACCCGGCTATGGCGGCGAACGGCGCCCGCCCGAGCAAGTCAAGCGCGATGGCTGGCGCCAGCAGGGCGTGCTGGTGATCGCCGCCAACGACGAGCGCCTGTCGTGGCCGGAGCGCGAGCTCGTCCGCCAACTCGGCGAGAAGCTCTACGGCAATGGTGGCAAGCGGCAGGAGAAGCGTCATGACTGACTGGACGCCAGCCATGGTCGATGAGCGCCTGGTCGAGGCGGCCGCGGTGCTGCGGCGATTACCGTCGGTGCGGATGCGGGGCTACTTCAGCACCTGGCCGGCGATGTTTGTGGAGTTCGGCGATCTCGTGGGCCAAACGCCGGAGCCGATGCGACTGCCACCACCATCGGCCGCGGCGATCAGCCGGATGGAGGCAGCGCTGCCGTGGCTCACCTGGCTCGAGCCTGACGACGCACGCCTGGTGTGGTTGCGAGCGGAAGGAACGCCGTGGAAGCCGATCTGCTGGCGCTTCGGCATTGGGCGTGCGACGGCGCACCGGCGATGGGAGTATGGGCTCAGCCTGATTGTCTGGCGGCTGAAGGGACGGCGAGTTCCGACGAAGCGCTCGCGCCGTTCTCTCGTCGAGCGAACGCGCGGCGCGTCAAGATCATTTTGATCGGTGAGACATTTTTGAGTGAGACAATTATGAGTGAGACGGCGGCGACGGCCGCATGCAATATCCCCTCAGTGTTGGATTGGTGGGGTCACGTCAGAGTGGCCCCGCGGGCGGCACGTCGCGGATCAGGTCGCTTTGTCCGATCCAACAGCCGTCTGTCATGCCGCAGATCGCGGCGCGACTTCCTGTTCGATCTTCCGTCTCACGGTGCGGTTCGCGAGGTCAAGGTCATGCCGTGACTGCAGGTTGAGCCAGAACTCCGACGAGGTGCCGAAGTAGCGGCCAAGCCTGATGGCGGTGTCGGTGGTGATCGAGCGGCGTCCAAGCACGATGTCGTTGGCGCGCGAGCGCGGGACTTTGATCGCGTTGGCGAGCTCGTAGACGCTGATTCCCATTGGCGTCAGAAAGTCGTCGCGGAGGATTTCTCCGGGATAGATCGGTGGCAGGCGACGTCCGGTCGTGACGTCGGAAAAATCCACAGACCGCCGATCGATGTCTTCGCGCCTGATGCTCATGGTCTCGATTCCTCAATGGCGGTCGAGGGTATCGCTTCTCTTTACGTGTACCAGGATCGGGTCTCAGCACCCGATTAGACGCCCAAATACACCCAAATAGGTTGAGTTTATGACCGGTTGGGATTGGCCTTCGCGGCAAGATCGGGAGAAGTCCGTGGCAGATGCCCCTGCGCGTGCCTTTCTTTAGGAGGCTTCACAATTAAAGAAAAGCGCCGTATCCTTTAATAGCGGCCTCGGCCTGCTAAAGGATCGTCGGAGCGTGGCGAGAAAATCTGGTCGGCGGGTCGGCGAATACGTCGAAACATCGTTCGGCGGCGAGAAGGTACGCGCCTTCGTACCGGCGCCTTTGCCTCCGATGCCTCCGCTGGATTTCACCCAGTTTATCTCGCTTTACGATCGGGCGCGCGGGGCGGTCGGCCGGCTCGATGGCGTCACCACGATCCTGCCGTCGACGCCTCTGTTCCTGTTCATGTACGTCCGCAAGGAAGCGCTGCTCTCCTCGCAAATCGAGGGGACTCAGTCGTCGCTCTCAGACCTGCTGCTGTTCGAGAACGATGAGATCCCGCACGTCCCGATCGATGACGTGACGGAAGTGTCGAATTACGTCGCGGCCATCGACCATGGCATGCGGCGTATGCGCGACGGGTTTCCATTGTCGCTGCGTCTTCTACGCGAGATGCACGAGATCCTGCTGAAGTCCGGCCGTGGCGCGAGCAAACAACCAGGGGAGTTTCGCAGGTCGCAGAATTGGATCGGGGGGACGAGACCGGGCAACGCTCTGTTCGTGCCACCGCCACCACATCGTCTCGATGAATGCCTCGGCGAATTCGAGAAGTTTCTGCACATCGACGATCAATCGATGCCGCCGCTCATCCGAGCTGGCCTCGCGCATGTCCAGTTCGAGACGATCCATCCGTTCCTGGACGGCAACGGACGGCTTGGCCGTCTGCTGATCACGCTGATGCTGTGCAACACTGGAGCGTTGCGTGAGCCGATCCTGTACCTGAGCCTCTTCTTCAAGAGCCGGCGCGATGACTACTATCGTCTGCTGCAAGAGGTGCGGCAGGTGGGCGGCTGGGAAGCATGGATGGAGTTTTTTCTGACGGGCGTCGCCGAGACCGCTGAACAAGCGGCAGATACCGCGCGCGAGCTGATGGCGCTGTTTGACGCCGACCGTCTGACAATCCGCAAGCTTGGGCGCGCCGCCACCTCGGCTTTGCGCATCCATGACTTGATTCAAAAACGTCCGATGGTGACGATCCGGTCTGCGTCGAAGGAACTGCATCTTTCGGTGCCTACCGTCGGCAAAGCGCTCGAGTTGATGGCATCGGCGGGTATCGTCCGCGAGACAACCGGGAAGTTACGAGGCCGACTCTTCGCCTACTCGAAGTACCTGGCTCTTCTCGACATGGGCACCGAGCCACTGTCGAGGTGAGTGCCGAAGCCACTCGCTGCGACATCACCTTACCTTTCTTGTCAGCGCTCCATGCCCGGCGATCCGTTCTACCGGTCTCCGGCGTGGCGGGCGCTGAGGTCGATCGTTCGGTGCCGATCCGGCGGTCGGTGCGAGGTGAGCGGCTGTGCGCGCCGAGGCGTCGTCGTCGACCATATCGTCAGCCGGCGTGACGGCGGGGCCGATCACCCGGGCAACCTCCGTCACCTCTGCCGCGACCACGACAACCAGATCAAGGAAGGCGCCGACGGCGTCCGGCGCAACGGCGGGCGTCTCAAGGTCCGGGGCTGCGACGCCGAGGGCTGGCCTCTCGACCCCGCCCGAGGGCATGGGTAGGGGGTATCTAAACTACTGTAATAAATGGGTTTTTACCGACGCGGGCAACCGCGCACATTGCCGCGAAATTCGGACAGGGGGGGCAAGGTGGATTGGCCGGCGGACAAGGTCGAGCGGTGGGCGGTCAATCGATTGATCCCGTTTGCGAAAAACGCCCGCACGCATTCGGACGAGCAAGTGGCGCAGATCGCCGCCAGCATCCGGGAATTCGGTTTCAGCAATCCCATCCTGGTCGATGAGGACGGTGGTGTGATTGCCGGCCACGGCCGGTTGTCGGCGGCGCGTCAGCTCGGGTTGGCCGACGTGCCGGTGATGGTGGCGACCGGCTGGTCGGAGACGCAGAAGCGGGCGTATGTGCTGGCGGACAACAAGCTGGCGCTCAACGCCGGCTGGGACGCCGAAATGCTGCGCCTGGCACTGGGCGAACTCAGCGAGGCGGGCTTCGATCTGTCGCTGACCGGCTTCGGCGAGGACGAACTGGCCGGGATCCTGGTCGATGCGTCCGGCAGCATCGCCGATCCCGACGCGGTGCCGGAGCCGCCGGTCGATCCCGTCAGCCGCCCGGGCGATCTCTGGATTTGCGGCGAGCACCGGGTGCTCTGCGGCGATGCGACTGTGCTCGGCGATGTCGAGAAGGTGCTCGGCGGTGAGCTCGCCGACATGGCGTTCACCGATCCGCCCTACAACGTCAACTACGCCAACTCGGCCAAGGACAAGCTCCGCGGCAAGAACCGCGCGATCCTGAACGATGCGCTGGGCGAGAGCTTCGGCGCCTTCCTCTACGACGCCAGCGTCAACATCCTCACCGTGACCAAGGGGGCCGTCTACGTCTGCATGTCCTCCTCGGAACTGGACACGCTGCAGAAGGCGTTCCGCGAGGCCGGCGGCAAGTGGTCGACCTTCGTCATCTGGGCCAAGAACACCTTCACGCTCGGCCGCGCCGATTACCAGCGCCAGTACGAGCCGATCCTCTATGGCTGGAAGGAGGGCGCCGATCATTTCTGGTGCGGGGCCCGCGATCAGGGCGATGTCTGGTTCTTCGACAAGCCGCACAAGAACGATCTGCACCCGACGATGAAGCCGGTAGCGCTGGTCGAGCGCGCCATCCGAAACTCGTCCAAGAGCCGCGACATCGTGCTCGATCCCTTCGGCGGCTCAGGCACCACGATGATCGCCGCGGAGCGGGCGGGACGAAGCGCGCGGCTGGTGGAGCTCGATCCCAAATACGTCGACGTCATCGTCCAGCGATGGCAGGAGGTAACCGATGGTGAAGCCCGCCACGGCGATACCGGTATGACGTTCAAGAATTTATTCGAAGAGCCGAAGACCACCCAGAGCAAGATCAGCGGAAAAAGCCCGGCCGATAGCAACAAGCCCAAGGCGGCGTAGTGATTGGAGATTGAGCGGGATCTCGGTGCGGTGTGGCTCGAATCGATCGAAACTTAGCTTGACGGTTTGCCATTTCGGCGTGGCGATGAAGCTCTGGCGATACGATTGCCAGGGACGGGTCAGCTCCGATGTGCGCAAGCGCAGGCTGTATTCCTCGCCCCTGCCCAACACGTCGAGCTCAATCCCTTGCCAGCCGCTGACATCGGCTACGTCACCCTCCGGCGCGAGATCGACAGAAATCTGGATAAAGCCACCGTTGTTTTCGAGGCTGACATCGCCGCGCATCCGGATCGCCGGGCGACCATCAATGATTTCTCGAACCATGGTCCCATCCGATACGCCACCCATCACTTGGTCAGTGAAGAGCTGCCAGCTGGTGCCAATCACCGTCAGAGGCAATTCACAGCTCAAATCATCGATGATGGCAGATGTGGTAAGCATCGCAGTGCCTTGGGTTTCCCAGCTCTCGACGCAAGGGGCGACGACCAGCTGACGATCAACATACATCACGGAGAAGACATTGGCCCCGCCGGCTCGCTCCCATAAACCGACAGGGTTCTCGCCATAGGACTTCGTTAGCCTAGTCTACGATAGGTCCGGCTTAAGCCGGTGGCGCTGGTCGAGCGCGCCATCCGCAACTCGTCCAAGAGCCGCGACATCGTGCTCGATCCCTTCGGCGGCTCAGGGACGACGATGATCGCCGCCGAGCGGACGGGACGAAGCGCACGGCTGGTGGAGCTCGATCCCAAATACGTCGACGTCATCGTCCAACGCTAGCGGCTGTCGCCGCCGATCACCGCCATCACCTTGCAGCCCTCGGGCAGCAGGCGCGCCGGCGGCTGGTTGCCGTCGATCAGGATCGCGGTGGCGCCGAGGCCGAGCTTCTGCAGCGCGCGGCTCATCGCCATGTGGGTTGCGACCAGGATGTTATAGCGGTCGATCTCGACGACCGAGGCGGCGCCGAAGGCAATCCGCGCATGCGGCTTGAACGCCTCGTACGCCGCTTCACGCTGCGCCGCGTTCAGCTTCTTCGAATCGTCGATCAGCTTCGCGACCTTGCGCGGGAGCTTACCGGCCGGGAACACGCAGGCCGCCGCGAGCACCGGCCCGGCGAGAGGCCCGCGGCCGACCTCGTCGACCCCGACCACCACGCCGCCCAGCTCGCGTTCGAGAGAGAAGTCCGCCACGGATCCGAAGATCCGGTGAGTCGCGCGCGAAGGCAAGAGCTTGACGCTCGTTTAGACTCGTGGTCCGGTCGCGTGCCGTTTCAACCAAGGCAAAAGTCGGACAGGAAAATGAAAGCACACGAGGCGCACGAGACGATCGACGAGACTTTGGAAGGACATCGCAACAAGCGGGTGGCAATCCTGATCGCGATCCTGGCGGCGATGCTGGCGCTGGCCGAGACCGGCGGCGGTCAGTCGAAGCAGGACGCGCTGAACGCGAACATCGAGGCGTCCAACCTCTGGGCCTTCTTCCAGGCGAAGACGATTCGCCAGACCGTGCTGCGCACCGCGGCCGAGGCGCTCGAGATCGAGGCGCCGACGCTGGGCGCACCGCAGACCGACGCCGCGGCCAAGCGCATGGACGCGTGGAAGGCGACGATCCAGCGCTACGAGAGCGAGCCCGAGACCGGCGAAGGACGGCGCGAGCTCATGTCCCGCGCCAAGGCGATGGAGGCCAAGCGCGACCGCGCGCTCGCCGCCGACCACGTGTTCGAGATCGCGTCGGGCGCGCTTCAGATCGGCATCGTGCTGGCCTCCGCCGCCGTGATCACCGGCGCGATCTGGCTTGCCTTCACCGCGATCGGCTTGGGCCTGGTCGGCACCTCTTTCGTCGCCCTGGGATTCGTCGCGCCGACGGCGGTGCACTTCTAAAGGGAGGAGTCACCCGCTCCGCTTCGTATCCCCTCCCCTTCCGTGGGGAGGGAGAACGACGCGCAACCTCACCGACAACGCGGCGGTTTTATCCTCATCGACGGAGGACATC
>CAZZLX010000014.1:0-20325 GCA_964655235.1 uncultured Rhizobium sp. | reverse complement strand
AGGCTCGTCGCGTCGTCGTCGGTGTAGCCCTGAAAATTGCGGCGCAACCGCCCCGCACGGGCCGCTTTCACCAGGTCGTCGCCCGGCAGGGCGAAATGGTCCAGGCCGATGCGGACGTATCCGGCCTTGGCGAGCGCGTCGGCGCCGGCAAGCAACTGCTCGAAGCGCTGCAGGGGACCAGGAAGCTCAGCTTCGTCGATGCGGAGCTGATGTGGCTTCATCCACGGCACATGGGCGTAGCCGAACAGCGAAACCCGGCTCGGCTTCAGGCCGGCGACCGCCTCGACCGTGGCCACGACGTCCTCCGCTGTCTGCGCCGGAAGGCCGTACATCAGGTCGGCATTGAAAGAGCCGATGCCGACCTGCGCGAGGCGCTCGACGGCAGAGGAGACAACGTCGAAAGGCTGAATGCGGTTGATCCGCTGCTGAACCGCCTCGGACAGCGTCTGTATACCGAAGCTGACGCGGTTGACGCCGCCCGATGCCAGCATCGCGACCTTGGCATCGGTCAGGGTCCGTGGATCGATCTCGACGGCATGCTCGGCCATCGGCCCGAGATCGAAGAGCTGCCTCAAGTCGCCCAGGATAGCCCCGAACGCTTCCGGCGAGAGGATCGTCGGCGTGCCACCGCCCCAGTGGATCCGAGCCACCGGCGACAGTGATCCCATCGCCTCGACGACCAGCGCGATCTCACGGCGGAGCGCGCTGGTATAGGCCTGCACCGGAACATCGTCCTTGGCGACGCGCGTATGGCAGCCGCAGTACCAGCACATCTTCCGGCAGAACGGCACGTGGAGATACAGCGACACGCCCTTGGGCGATCGCACGCGCGACAGCCAGTCTCGATACCAGCCGTCGCCGACGACGGCGCGGAAATGCGGCGCGGTCGGGTAGCTCGTATAGCGGGGGACCCGTCCGTCGTACTTCGCGATCAGGAAGCGCGCGTCCATCGCCGACTCAATGCGAGAGCAGGACGGAAACCTTGGCGCTGTCCAGCACCTCTTCGGTGGCACCACCGAGCACCCATTCGCGCAGGCGGGAGTGTCCGTACGCCCCCATGACCAGAAGGTCGGCGCCGGCAACGCGCGCTTCGTCGAGCAGCAGGCCGCCGATATCCACACCGTTCGAGAGGCGTTCGCGGACGTCGACCTTGATTCCATGTGAGGCAAGCAGTCGGGCGATATCGGCGCCGATCTGCTGAGTCGGCGGGTCGACGACCAGCACATCGGCGGAGCCGATGACCTGGATCAGGGGCAGCGCATCGCGGACCGCGCGCGCGGCCTCGCGGCTGCCGTTCCAGGCGATGACGGCATGCCTGAGGCCGTTCGGCGTGGTGCCGTCCGGAACCACCAGGACCGGCGACGCCGAGACGAAAACCAGATTGCGTGCGACGTCGGGCGCAGCGACGACCAGGTCGACATAGCGGGCATGCACGCCGGCGACCGAAACCTCGTCGCCCTCTTCGCACCGCCAGCTGATCTTGGACCCGACCCGACCCGCCTGGGCCATGGCGGCCGCCTCGATCGCGGCAGCGGTCTTGTCGATCTGCTCCTGCTGGGCCTCGATCAGAGAGGCCGGAATCTCTCCGTTCATTCCTCCCGTGACGATCACCGGCGACGGCTTGACGTGGAGAGCGGCGATGCTGGCCTCGAACCTGGCCCCGAGCAGGAGCGCAGCCGCCAGACGCGTCTCGTCGCCGGGAACGCCGGAAAGCACGACGAGAATGGTCGTGATCGTCATCAAGGGGATCCTTCGTGATCGGTTGGCGAAAGACACCACGAGGGGTCCCCCCTCACCTTGATCTGCATCAATGAAGCCGCATCCGCGACCTGGCTAAAAATGTCATATGGGTCCTCTTGTGCTTCGCCCGCTCGAGCATGAACGCATCCGCCAGGCCTTTCCCCTGGTACAGGCCGTGCTCCCCGGCACGACCCTCGCCCGCTGGACGGAATTCGCCCGCGCCCTGACCGCCGACCGGCTGGGACGGGCGGCCAGCGGGATCATGGCGGCGGAGAATCAGTCCGGGTACATCGTCGGCATGTTCACGCACCAGACCCGCGAGGAGCTGGCGACCGGGCGGACCCTGGCGATCGGAAATCTGCTGCTTGCCGACTTCCCTGGCCGCGACCAGGCGATCGGCCATCTGATCGACGGCATGGAGGTCATGGCGAACCTGCGCGGCTGCCACGCGATCGTCGTGGACCTCGATATCCTGTTCGTGGACGGGACCCCGACCTGCGCGTGGTCGCGGCCGATCTTCGAGCGGAACGGATTCACGGCGCTCGGTGCAAGCCAGTGCCGGAAGCGGCTGCCCGTCGGGCGCGGGCGCCCTCTCGCGGTCACCGAAACGGTGCCCTTACGCCGGCGCGGCGCTGCGGCACTTGATCGCGGCCCTTAATTACAAGTAATCACCAACATTAATTTGTGGTCTCGCGGCCCGAGCGGGATGATGGCGCTTGGCCACGAACCTTTGGCCGGGGAGGAGTCGGCATGTCGTGGTTCGCGGTGCAAACGCAGGAACGGAACGTCAAGGCGGGGCTGGTTAAGCCGTGCATCGACTGCTCGGTCCGCGAGTTTTCGGTCTGCGCTCCCCTGGAGCCGGCCGAGCAGGTCCGCGTCACGCAGATCATGACCCAGGTCGACGCCGCCGACGGGGCGACCATTTTCGACGAGACCGATCCGGCCGATCACGTCTTCAACATCACTTCGGGTGCCGTTAAGGTCTACAAGCTGCTGCCCGACGGCCGGCGTGCCATCACAGGCTTCCTTTTCCCCGGCGACTTCCTCGGCCTGACCCATCGCGACGCCTATGCCTTCAGCGCGGAAGCGCTCACGGCGACCAAGCTGTGCAAGTTCCCGCGCGAGAAGCTCGAGCGCCTGCTCGAGGAAATGCCGAAGCTCGAACGCCGACTCCTTGGGCTGGCCTCGCACGAGCTCGCGGCCGCTCAGGATCAGATGCTCCTGCTTGGCCGGAAGACCGCGAAGGAGCGCCTGGCATCGTTCCTCACCCTGCTGTCCAACGCCGCGCGCCGCCACGGCAAGCCCGGCAATCCGATCGACCTGCCGATGGGCCGCAACGACATCGCCGATTATCTCGGCCTCACCATCGAGACCGTCAGCCGCACCTTCACGCAGCTCAAGCGCGACGGCATCATCCAGCTGCTCGATGGCAACCGCGTCCGCCTGGCCGCCCCTGAACAGCTTCAGGAACTCGCCGGCGTCATGTGACGCTGACGACCCGGAAGGTCCGCTCGATCCCGTCATGCTCGGTGATCGAGATATACTCGCCGACGCGGAACAGGTGGTTGTCGAGGCGGAAGATCGGCTCGTCGTCGGCATCGTCGCCCGGCACGTACGAGAACGCCCAGCGCCGCTTGGCGGTATGGACCAGGACGCCCCGCTCCTCCTCGGCATCGCCCCAGAAGCGCCGGACCGTGCAGAGCTCCTTCTGGCTGCGCCAGGCATCGACATCGAGATGTCCGTCGGCGCGCAACGGCGCCTTCAGCACGTAGCCATGCGTGCTGCTGCCTTCCGGAAACTCCTTGCTGCGCGCCAGTTCGAGACGGATCGTCTTCATGAGTCCTGACTCCCTATTGCTGCAACGAAGATAGGAAGACAACCGTGCCGCCTCTTTGACATGGGTCAAGCTGGCGCCGCTTCGAAGATGGCTTCCGATGGAGCGCTACTCAGGCAGGCTCATCCCTCAAGGCCAGCCGCCGCGCCGGGAACCCGAGACCCAGTCCGGGTATTTGCAGGACCGCGGGCCTGTGTTAGACAGCGCCCACCTAAGCGCCCGCAGGCGCCACCGTTGGGGGATCGTCTAACGGTAGGACCCCAGACTCTGACTCTGGTTGTCTAGGTTCGAATCCTAGTCCCCCAGCCATTCTTCATAAGACCGCCGGTCGACCATCAGGTCGAAGGGCGATCTCATTGAAAACTCTAACTTTTTCCCTCTGAGCCGCAGGTTCGAAAAGACGAACGCGATCAGTTCGCGCTTCTGCTCGGTTTTCGAAAGTTGGAAAAGGTCAGCCGCACGCGAAGCCGCGGAAATCAGGCTTTCCAGCGTGGTCCGGAAGCCATCCTCGCCCCTCTGGTGCTGCTCGATCCGCATGGCGAGTTCGACCGGGAGCGCTTTCGGCTCCGACGCCCTATTGTCGTACTCGTCGCCCGCAATAGGCCGGTGCAGGTCGTACCACCGGCAAAACTTCGACCGCGAGATACCTAGCTTCTCGAGCGTGCGCTTCACCGGCAACCTCGATCCCTCGACCAGCCGGATGATCTCGAGCTTCTCCGAGGCGGGGTATCTCATGCGGGGTCGCCCCCATCCCCGAAGGTGCTATTTTGAGAAGGCGGTTCTCGATCGTGAGATCGGCAACCAACTCCTTCAGCGCGCCCATCTCCCGGCGCAGGTCCTTGACCTCTCCCGACGACGCCTTTCGCTCCGTGTCGCCTGCAAGCCGCTTCTTGCGCGTCTGGCGACGGATCTCACGCACACGCTGTTCGGCAGTGCCGTTCGGCTGGGTCTGCTTCATCGATCGCATCCTCGTCCCTCTCAAGGTGACGATGAGCCGAGAACTCTCCGTTACGCACACACCTCAGTCTGTCCTATGAGTGCTGACGGGAAACAGTGAGCACATGGCTTCACGCTTCCAGCCCCGCTAGGCGTCGCTCGCGGGCGGAAATGAGTTTGAAGCCGATGGAACGAAAGGGTTCAGGCGCCACCCAATTTGCCAAGCCCCAAGTGGCGCGCACCGCATCCTGCTGGCAGTGGCCTAGGAGGAATTCTGCCAAGCGCTTTCCCCAAACGCTCCCCTTCACAATGCCCGAACCGTTGCAACCGGCAGAGGTGTAAAGCCCTTCCGCCACCTGCCCCCACCACGGCGAACCATTCATCGTAAGCGCGGTGGTGCCGCCCCAAACCTGATCCAAACCAACATGCGAGAGCGCCGGGAAGCGTCGGTGAAAGCAGGAAAGCAAGGTTTCGTGGACCCGCGCAGGCGGCACTGGCCGTTCATGTGCATACATGGAACGGACCAGCAGCCGATCTGGCCCCACACGGCGCAAGGTGGTTCCCAAGCGATGCGAAGGCAGCAAGCCCCATACGGACATACTACCGAGATTAGCGGCTTCACTGCTGCTGAGCGGCGCCGATAATGCACCGTAGGTATAGATGGTGACCAAGCGATCCCGCAGATGGCCAAAATGCCGGATCGCGGCGTTGGTAGCCATGATCACGGAGCGCGCGTTGATCCGCGCTGATGGCGTATCCAGGTGCCAGTGGCTCTGTCGGCGTAGGGAAAGTAAGGGTGTATTTTCATGAAGGTCGATGTTGGCTGGCAATGCGTCGGCGAGGCCCCGGACCAGGGCAGCAGGGTCAAGCACATAGCCTTCTTCAGTATAAAGTCCGCACGCATAGTAGCTGCTGCCAATCCGCTCTTGGAATGTTGCGCGATCCCAAAATTCATGCGCCACACCCGCCGCCTTCACAGTCTCACGCAGCGCATGAACCTGTTTTGCGCCAAGTTCCGTGGCTGCCCCTTTGATACGGCCGGAACGTGCCAAGCCGCAGTCAATACTATGGGTCTCCACTTGCTCCATGAGCCAGGCCCAACCCTCCTCAGCAAAGCGATTTAGCGCTTCGGCCTGGGCGCGGTGCTTTGCACTAGGGCCGCTCGGTAGATCACGTGGGCTGGCAAATCCGGAATTGCGGCCGGAGGAGCCTTCGCCGACCTCAGTAGCCTCAATCAAAAGAATACGGTCCTGCGGCTTCAGCTGTGCAAGGCGGCGCGCAGCGGCGAGCCCGGTATAACCGGCGCCAACCACCACATAGTCGGCGGTGATGTCTCCTTCAGCCTGAGCGCGCGCCTTGCGCGGCGGCAAAAGAGCGTTGAAGCCGGACCGATCCGAGTAGGCGGGGTAGGTAATGCGAGTCATGGACGGGGATGTACCTGAATTCCAAGCCGTTGCCACGCAGAGAGCGGCTGGGCTATCGAAGCCCAGAAGTATTCACGATGTATCCAGCCTCCGTTCACGCGTCCCGCCGACGTGTGAAAGTCAGGGAGCAGGTCAGCCCCTGTGGTGCTGCTCGATCCGCATGGCCAGCTCGATATGCCGCGCCTTCCGCTCCGACGCCTCTTGTCGTACTCGTCGCCGGCAATCCGCCGAAAGCGGCTACAAGACCGGCGGTTCATCCTGACTAGGTACACGCCCCCTGCGATCACCAAGGCACGGGTTGGCCGCGCCAGTCAAAGAACCCGCCGGTGGCTTCTGCCGTGAGTTGATCAACAACGGCGAGCAGATGTCGGGCCGCCGCAGGGGGAGGATGCACCTCCAAACCGGTCGCGGCGAAGGGAGCGGACAGCGCTGTGGCGACTGTGCCCGGATGCAGGGCTACGCAAACTGCGTTTGGGGATCGACGGCCCAATTCAACGGCTGCTGTGCGCACGAGCTGATTGAGAGCCGCTTTGGAAGCTCGATAGGAATACCAACCACCAAGCCGATTGTCGCCGATGCTCCCCACCCGCGCGGACAGTGTCGCGAAGACAGATTTGCCCGACCTCGGCAACCGCGGCAGCACATGCTTCATGATCAGCGCGGGCCCGATCGCATTCAACGCAAAGGCTCGTGCGAGATTGGCCGCATCAAGTTGCCGCCAGCTCTTCTCGGGGCCCTGGCGATCATCGTGGAGAAATCCCGTCGCATCGATCACCAGGCGAAGCGCACCCAAATCAGCGGCGAACGCCGCGGCCCGTTCGAGACTGCATTCGTCCAGAAGATCGATCGCAGGGGCGGTACTGCGACTGAATGAGACGACGTGCTTGAACGTTTTCGCGGTCAGTACGGCTTCGACCAGTGCAGCTCCAATACCGCCGCCAGCGCCGAACACAACCGCCACGCCGGGCTGAGGAAACGACCTAAGGTCCACCTTGTCGGCCGTTCCGTCTTCCGGTTCGGTTTTCCCCGTCAGCAGCGCTTGGCTCCTCGTATGGCTGTCCGAAGCCTCAGAGTTCGCCCGAATAGATGCGAGATGAACGGGCGAACCGGAAGAAAAGAATTGTAGCCCCACTCCAGGGCAATCAGAGCGCCCGGCAGGGAGGCGGCACGCGCTGCCCAGCGCCATCTGGGCAAACGGGTCCAGACCTCGACGAATGCGGCAGCGCCGGAAAGAACGCGCCCGTCGCTTGCGCGAACATGAAAACGCTCCATTGCGCGCTCTCGGGTAACTCCTTCCGGGGGGACGGCGCCGGTTTCGGAAATATCGACGAAACAGAAGGCGCGGTCTTGATCCTCACGCTTATAGCAATCGATCTCTGCCCGACACAGCGGGCAGGAGCCGTCGAAATACACCATCGATTTCGGAAGCTGTGACTCCACCCTGATCTCCCAAGAGTTCGACCGTCAGTTGATCGACATCGTAGTTCCGCAACTATGCGTTCCATCCCCGATCTGCCGAACGAGGAGCTCGACGACGTCCGCGCGGGAGATCATCCCATTGCGCCACCGGAAACCCCCGGGACGAATCGGGCAGTGGCCAGATCGCGGTCCACTGGTCGGAACGCCAGGCTTGGCGATCATCCGATCGAGATCGACTGGACTGATCGGCGTCTCTTGCAAACTCCTGTCTTCAAATGCGCGGCCGAAGAAGATCTGGAAAGGTGCGCACATGTTGTCCGGCATCAAGGTCAGGGCGGGTCGTTTGCGATCCGACTCCCTTGCTTGCGCCGATAGTCAGTGCGCGCTCGTCTCGATCTTCCGGCGCGAACTCGAGACGGTCATGCCGGGCCGAGGCGCGATCAGATTGAACTGAGGAAGACGCTCCCATCCCCCTGCTTCGGCGAAGGCAGAATGACCGCCACCGTTCCAACGGGCCGAGTGGTTTATTGCCGATAAATGCCCTTACTCGTGCTCGCCGCCGACGCCGCGACCGAAGCCCCGGGTGAACAGCTGGGGTTTCACGGTGGCTGCCGTCCAAGTCGCGACCGTGATGGCGGCGGCCGCAATCAGGACGGTATGGCCGAGCACGCTAGCGGCCAAGAACGCGTAACTTCCAGTCGCCACCGCAAAGGCCACGGCCCACATCAGCCCCAGGGCTTGCAAGAGATAGTGCCGCATAGCGACATCGGGAATGTTACGCACCGGGCTGACTTCATGGTCGAAGACAAAGTTCCACCAAAAGACGACGGACTTGCCGATGGGCGTGAACACGAACGGGCTCCCTCGAGCAGTGACTGCATCCTCTACGTCCGGAACTGCCGTACGGATCACGCGATCTTCGTTGTCGCATGCAACATCGTTGACCTGCTTGAGGTTGAACGTATTTTGGGGGTTCCGAGAATCTCGATGCCTTCATCGTTCTCCGTTCCTTCCCAGCCGTAGGAAACAACCGGAAAACTCTAGTCTCAAACGATCCAATTTTCAGGGATCAAAGCACCCGAAGCTGAACTCTCAACGCCAGAACATCCTCGAACCGCTCGGTTCGAACCACTTCCAGGAAGGCCAGCCAATTCTCTTTACAAATCAATATGTTAAAGAACGCCCGAGTACGGGGCGATCCTGGCAGCCGTGAGCCCGGCTTGCCGCCCGTCGGCGACGTCGATCCAGGCCGCTCCTACTCTTCCGGATTCCGCCAGCGGGTGGTCCGCGACTCGGGCACCGGGAAGGCCTTCTGGGTCTCCCGGAGGATCAGGTCGATCGCCTGAAGATCCTCCATCAGTTCCTTCTCCTCGGCCAGCACCGCGGAATCCACCGACGCCACGCTGAGTCGGACGATCCCGGTCAGCCGCCGGACCGCCTCCAGGAACTCCACGTCGTGGATGCCGCCGAGCGAGTTGGTGTTCCAGGAGAGCGTGCCCGAGGCCGCCTTGACCAGCGCCACGTCGCGGCCGATCTGCTGGCGGACGTCGTCGCGAAGCTTCCGCGACTGGACCAGCTTCGAATAGACCAGCCGGCAGAGCGACTGGATCGCCTTGCGAAGCGGGACCCGCGGCAGGCTGTCCTCGCCCCGCCTCACGCCCGACCTCGTTCCGATCGCCCGTTCGCCTGCATCGTGACCGAGGTTTAACCGAATCCTGGCCAAGACTAAAGGAACGCCCTACATCGGATCCAAGCCCGCCGTGATCCGGATCTCCCGGGTCACCGATCCCCCGGGAAATGCAAGGATGCTCGAAACTCTCGTCGTCCTTCTGGCCGCTTCCGTCCTTTTCGTGCCGTTGTCCCGGCGCTTCGGATTCGGCAGCGTGCTCGGATACCTCGTCGCCGGTGCCGTGATCGGCCCCTCCGCGTTCGGGCTGGTGGCGGACGTCGATCAGATCGCCCAGGTCTCGGAGCTGGGCGTGATCATGCTCCTGTTCCTGATCGGCCTGGAACTGCGTCCGCAGCGTCTTTGGGTCATGCGGCGCGCGATTCTCGGCCTCGGCACCGGCCAGCTGGTGTTGACGGGAGGCGCAATCGCGGTCTTCGCCTGGTGGGCCGGCGCGGCCTGGCCGGGCGCGGCGGTGATCGGCGCCGGCCTCGCCCTCTCCTCGACCGCGATCGTGCTGCCGATGCTGGCCGAGCGCGACCTGCTTGCCTCGACCGCCGGCCGCGACAGCTTCTCGGTGCTCCTGTTCCAGGACCTGGCCTTCATCCCGCTGGTCGCGGCGGTGCCCCTCCTCGCCGGCGGCTCGATGGCGGATACGGTCTCCTGGCAGGACGTCCTGACCGCAATCGCCGTCGCCGTGGCAATCGTCGTCGGCGGGCGCTTCGTCGTCGCCCCGGTGTTCAACCTGCTGGGCGGCGCGCGCACGCCGGAGGTCTTCACCGCGATGGCGCTGCTCACCGTGGTCGGCACGGCCACGCTCGCGCATCTCGCCGGGCTCTCCACCTCGCTCGGCGCCTTCCTGGCCGGCGTGCTGCTTTCCGACTCCTCGTACCGTCACGAGCTCCAGGCCGACATCGAGCCGTTCGAAGGCCTGCTCCTCGGCTTCTTCTTCATGTCGGTCGGCATGTCGGCGAACCTGGGGCTGGTCCTGGCCGAGCCGATGCTGATCGTCGCCGGCGTGATCGGCCTGGTGGCGGTCAAGGCGGCGATCGTCTTCGCCCTCGGGCTGGTTGCCGGGCAGGAACCGAAGACCGCGCTCCGCTTCGCCCTGGCACTGCCGCAGGGAAGCGAGTTCAGCTTCGTGCTGTTCGGCGTCGCCGTCGCCGCCGGAACCCTCACACAGGCGGAGGCCGATCGCGCCATGCTGATCGTGGCGCTCTCGATGGCGGCGACGCCGCTCCTGTTCGCGGCCTCCGAGAAACTGATCGTGCCCCGCCTCGGCGCGACGGCGCCCGAGCCCGACTACGACCGCATCGAGCCGCAGGGGACGCCGGTCATCATCGCCGGCTTCGGCCGCATGGGGCAGATCGTCGGCCGCCTCCTGCGCCTGCAGGGCATTCCCTTCACCGCCCTCGACAAGGATGCGGAACAGGTCGCCGTGCTTCGCCGCTTCGGCACCGTGGTCTATTTCGGCGACCCGACCAGGCTCGAGCTGCTGCGCGCCGCCGGTGCCGACGAGGCGAAGGTCCTGGTGATCGCCGTCGACGACACCGAGGAGACGCTCAGGCTTGCAGAGATCGCCAGGCGCCATTTCCCTCATCTCAAGGTGATGTCGCGCGCACGCAACCGCCGGCACGTGCATCTGCTGATGGACCGCGGGCTCACGGCGATCGTCCGCGAGACCTTCCACTCGAGCCTGCGGCTCTCCGAGATGGTGATGGCGGAGCTCGGCATCGCGGAAGCCAGCATCAAGCGGGCGATCGGCGTGTTCACCGAGCACGACGAGCGTACGCTCCGCCAAGCGCACGCGTTCTACCAGGACGAGCGCAAGGTGCTGCAGAGCGCGCAGGAAGCCGCGGCGGAGCTAACGACCATCTTCGAAGCCGACCGGGCCGATCCCGACGCCCCTCCCCCGCACGCGGCGCGAGGGAGGGGAGCAGACTGAGCCTCAGCTCTTCGAGATGTTCCAGAAGACGATCACGCTCGCATTGACCACGCCCTGGACGTTCGCACGCCAGGCATAGGGCGACTGGAACTGCCCGGTCATCCAGTAGGGGACGAATTCCCAGAGCCTCTTGTGCAGCGCCTCGGCGAGCCGCTTCTGCTCGGCCGGATCGACCGCGGCGAGGAACGCCACCTTGAGCTTCTCCGCTTCCTCGTCACACGGCCAGCCCGGCCAGTTGCGGCCGCCGCAGGCCGTGTCGGAGGCGAAGTTGATCAACGGATGGAAGACGAGGCCGTTCGAGACGGTGGTCGGCGCGATGTGCCAGCCGCCCTGGTCAGGCGGATCCTTCTTGGTCCGCCGGGCCAGCATCGCGTTCCATTCCATGCCCTGGAGATCGACGTTCACGCCGATCGAGCGGAGCTGGTCGGCGGCGACCTCCGAGAGCGAGCTGATCGACTGGCTGCTGGTCGGCGACAGGATGATGATCTTCTCGCCCTTGTAGCCGGCCTCTGCGAGGAGCTGCTTCGCCTTCTCCTTGTCGGGCTTCCGGTAGGCCTCGCTGCCCGCCTCGGTGCCGAACGGCGTGCCGCAGAAGAAATAGGCGTGACAGACCTTCCACCACTTCTCGTCGCCGACCTGGGCGCGGAGGAAGTCCTGCTGGTCGAACAGCATCGCGACTGCCTGGCGGGCCTTGGCATTGTTGAAGGGCGGATGCAGGAAGTTGGGGCGGAGCACGCCGACACCGCCCTTGTCGATCGGGCGGACGACGACGTCCTTGTTGCGCGAGAGCTGCGGGATGAAATCGTTGGGCGTCGAGTCGAGCAGGTCGACCTCGCCAGCGACGAGAGCGTTCACCGCCGTCGCCGGATCGGGGATCACCTGCCACTCGACACGATCAACCTTGACCACCTTGCCGCCGGCCAGGCCCGAAGGCGCCTCGCTGCGCGGCACGTAGTCCGTGTTCTTGGCGTAGACGACCTTGCTGCCCGGCTTCCATTCGGAGGCGATGAACCTGAACGGCCCCGAGCCGACCATCTCGGTCACGCCCTTGTTGGGATCGGTCGAGGCTTCCTTCTCGCGCATGATCACCGGGATCGTGCCGGCCGAAGCGCCGAGCGCGAACTCGACCCAGCCGGCCGGCTGCTTCAGCACGATCGCGAAGTTGCTATCGTCAACCACCTTGATCTCGCCCAGGAACTCCGCGAGCTTGCGCCCGGCCGTGTCGCGCACCATCCAGCGCTTGACCGAGGCGACAACGTCCGCGGCGCGCACCGGCGAGCCGTCATGGAACTTGAGGCCCGGACGCAGCGTCATGGTGAGGTTGAGGCCGTCGGCGGACCGCTTGGCCTCGCCCACCATCTGCGGCTTGACGTTCAGGTCCTCGTCCCACGCGTAGAGCGTGTCGTAGACCATGTTGCCGTGATTGACGGTGATCCGTGCCGTCGACTGGATCGGGTCCAGCGTCGAGAGATCGGCATGCGGCACGACCCTGAGCGTCGTTTGGCCCATGGCCGGCGCCGCCGCCGCGACGAGCGCGGCGGCCAGCAGGCGTGTCTTCCAGGTCATCGTCCCTCCATTCGGTTGGGCATGAGCGCTTGCGGCAGGTGGCGGAACGTGAAGTTCCGCATGTCGATCGTCGCCGGTCCCGGTGCATCGCAGTCGATCATCGTCTTCACGTAGGGAAGGATGCCGGCGCGGATGTGGTTCTTCGCCTTGACGCAGAGCAGGCGAAGCTTCGACGGATCGATCCCGTGCATCAAAAGGAAACCGGGATCGTTCGGCGACAGGCAATGCTCGGTCAGTATCACCTTGATGCCGTCGACGTCGAGCAGCGCGGTGCGTCCGAGCGAGACTTCCAGATGCGTCGACATCGGGCCCACGTTCTTGAAGCGGCCGTCGGTCAGCATCGTCACCCGTCCCTTCACCGCGACCGGCGGCCCGAACAGGTCCGAGAGCTTGCCGCCAAGCGTGATGTCGAGCACCGCACCGACACCGGCCTTGTGCGCTTCGGCGACCACGGCTTCGTCGCGGAAGAAGGCGAAGGCGGCGGGAACATTCGGCTTGGCGTCGATCAGGGCGCGGAAAAGGCCCGGCGTGTCGCCGATGCCGCCGGAGCCGGGGTTGTCCGAGTTCTCCAGCACCACTGCGCATCCCGGCGGCGAGGCCAGCGCCTTCCGGATCGCCTCGGCCGGGGTCGGCAGCACCATCTGGAACTTCGGCGCGAGCCGCAGCATCTCGTCTGCCACCTCGCGCGCCACCTTCTGGGCCAGCGCCTCGTCGCCGTCGGCGTGGACCATGATCGAACCGCCCGCATAGGGTGTGTCGGCATAGGGGAAACCGCCGAAGACGGTGACGTCGAGGACGCCGTACTTCCTCTCGGCGGATGCTGCTATCGCCTCCATCTCCGCCATCGGCCCGTCGCCGGTCGTCCGCATGTTGACGCTCGGGAAGAGCGTCGGCACGCGCGCGAGCGCACCGACCGGGCGAACCTTGCCGTCTGCAGCGGCGGCCAGGAGGCGCAGCGTCTTCTCCGTCGTCTCGTACATGTCGACGTGGGGGTGGGTCTTGTAGCCGACCGCGACCGTCGCGGTCTTGATCTGCTTCTCGCCCAGATTGCCGTGCAGGTCGTAGCTGATGCCCAAAGGCGTCTTGCCGATCACCTTGCGCACGCGCTCGATGATCTCCTCATCGGCCTTGGGATTCCCGGCGCGGAGCATGGCGCCGTGCAGGCAGAGATAGACCGCGTCCCAAGTCTTGCCACGCAGCCCGTCCAGGATCTCGCCCAGGATCTTCTCGTAGACCTCGTCGGTCAGCGGCCCCGCCGGATTGGCCGAGGCGCAGGTGAGGAACGTCGCCTGCCACTCCGGATTCCTGGCCGTGAAGTCGAGCACGGCTCCCATCGAGGTGCGCGTGCCGGCGTATTTCTGCGGCGCCTCGTTGCCGAGATGCCAGCCATAGGCGCGGAAGTCCGCCTCGGTCGTGTTGCCGGGCGTGAAGGAATTGCTCTCATGGGCGAACTTGGCGGCGGCGAGGCGCTTGGTCATCCGGGTCTTCCGCGATCGACGAAGGGATAGGTGCGGTCGGTCGGCACGTGCTTGTACGGCAAGGTGGTGAGATCGGCCGGCCCCCAGTCGGCCGTGTCGACGATCAGGATCTCCTCGGCCAGCGGCTGGTAGACCGCACGGAAATGCGTCTTCGAGCGCAGCACGATGATCGGGAAGTCTTCGGCCCTGAGCCCGAACTGGGTGAAGCAGTCGGTGTCGATCGCGGTGATCGGCTTGGTCGTGATGCTGACGAAGATGCCGTTGGCGTCGATCAGCGCCGTGGGACCTAGGCGCTCTTCCGCCCCGCGGCCGACCGGCCCAGTCGTCTTGTAGGTCAGGTCGCCGGCGAACAGCACCTTGCCGTCGAGCCGCGCCGGGCCTCCGGCACGGTCGGAGGAGAAGCCGCCGACGTCGAGCGACACCGTCGCCCCCTTCCCGGCTGCGACCGCCTTGGCCGCCGCCTTCGGGTCCCACAGGAATGGCACCATCGCCTTCGGCGCGCCGCGCCGGATGAGTTCCTTCAGGATGTGCGTGGAGTCGTTGAGGCGGTCGGCATGCTCGAGCAGCACGATCGGCTTCGTGGCCGAGTTCGACCGGCGCAGCGCCTCGTCGACGCCCTGGCCGAGCCCTTTCACCAGATCCTTCTTGTAGAGCTGGTGGCGCTCGTACTCGATCTTAAGCGAGAGGTCGTCGACCGCCTTCTGCGCCGTCGCCTTGTCGTCGGCGACCGCGACCACCGAAAAGCCGGTGTTTGGCGCGTCGGCATAGGAGAAGCCGGCGAAGATCGTGACGTCGTGCAGTCCATTCACCTTCGACGGCATCTCGATCGACTCGCGAACCAGCCCCGCCAGGGGCTCGAGGTTGGTCGCGCTGAAGATGCTGGGGACCATCACGTCGGGACGGGCAATCGCCATCGCCGGCTTCTTGCCCGTCCTCATCCAGTTCACGAAGCAGCGTGCGGCGCGCGCTCCCGTCTCGCCCATGTCGGTGTGCGGCGAGTAGTGGTAGCCGCACAGGACATCCGCGTAGCGGAGGACCTCCTCGTCGAGATTGCCGTGATAGTCGAGGCCGACGATGATCGGCATGTCCGGCCCGACGACCTTGCGGACCTCGCGGACGATGTCGGCGTCGGGATCGGTGCGGGTGACCGTGGTCATCGCTCCGTGCAGCGACAGCAGCACGCCGTCGAGCTTGCCCTTGATCGCGGCGATCCCCTCGCAGATTCGCGTGACGTAGTGATCGAAGGCCTCGTCGGTCGCAGACGCGGCGGCGCCGGCGCCGGCATAGACGATGCCGGTCATCTCGATGCCCTCGGCCTCGCAGACCTCGACGAAGCCGCCGATGATCCGATTGGTGCCGCGATGGCCGTCGATCACGGCCTGGCCCGACAACTCCTCGCGCTGGAAGTCGGCCAGGGTCGTCGGCTCGGGCAGGAAGCTGACGGACTCGAGCATCAGGCCGGCGATCGCGACGTGCATAGCGTCTCCTTTCTGGCGACTGAGCCTAGTCAGAGGCCGACGGGCCGGGCAAGGACAAGCCGTCCTGCGCGAAGTCGGCCCGCTTAGTCGTGACTAAGTGCGTCTTTACGCTCGGATTCGGGGCCCGGACGGCGCTAGGATGGCGCTCCTCCCGCCTGCCCTAATAAGAGGCCGACATGCTTCCCGATCCCCGCAGCCACCGCCCGCTGATCATGGGGCGCCGCGGCGCCGTCGCGACCAACCATCCGCTGGCGACACAGGCCGGCTTCGACGTGCTCCGCGCCGGCGGCAACGCGGTCGACGCGACGGTCGCGATCTCCTTCGCGCTCGGCGTGGTCGAGCCGATGATGTCGGGCATCGGCGGCGACGGCTTCTACCAGATCGCGCTCGCGGGGACCGGCGAAGGCATCTGCTACAACGGCACCGGCGCCGCGCCCGAGCAGGCGACGGTGGAGCGCTACCGCAAGGAAGGCGGCATCCCGGTCTCGGGCCCGCTCTCGACCTCGATCCCCGGCACGGTCGCCGGCATCGCCGCCATGCACAAGGCGCATGGCAAGCTTCCCTGGTCGAAGCTGTTCGACACCGCCATCGACTATGCCCGCAACGGCTTCGCCGCGACCCACGGCTACTCGCACTTCGCCGGCGAGGCCAAGGGCATCCTCGGCGTCGATCCGCGCAGCCGGAAGGTCTTCCTCGACGCGAATACCGGCGGAGGACCCGAGGTCGGCAGCCTGATCGTTCAGGAGGACCTCGCCCGCACGCTGGAGGAGATCGCCGCCGACGGCGCCGAAGGCTTCTATCGCGGCAAGCTCGCAAAGCGCATCGCCGCGGCCTGCAAGGAACAGGGCGTGCTGCTGACCGAACGCGATCTCGCCAGCTGCCAGGCCGAGCGCGTGGCGCCGATCTCGATCAAGTATCGCGGATACGAGGTGCGCCAGACGCCGCCGAACTCGACCGGCTTCGTCATGCTGCAGGAGCTCAAGATCGCCGAACGCTTCGATCTCGCGAGCCTGAAGCCCGGATCGCCCGAGCTGGTCCACATCCTGCTCGAATGCCGCAAGCGCGCCTTCCTCGACCGCGAGCGCTACGGCACCGACCCGCGCCACGGCAACGTTCCGCTCGACAAGCTTCTGTCGGATGCCTATGCCGACGAATGCGCGGCGGCGATCGACCGGAACCGCGCGGCGCCGCACGTGCCTTTCTCGGCCGCGGCCGGCGGCGACACCACCTACTACTGCGTGGTCGATGCCGAGGGGAACACGGTCTCGGCGATCCAGTCGATCAACTCCGGCTTCGGCTCCGGCGTCACCTGCGGCGACACCGGCATCTTGCTCAACAACCGCATGGCCTACTGGCACCTGGAAGACGGCCACGCCAACCAGCTGAAGCCCGGCAAGCGCGTCCGCCACACGATGAACGCGCCGCTGGTCATGAAGGACGGCAAGCCCTGGCTCACCTTCGGCACGCCCGGTGCCGACAACCAGGTGCAGGTGAACTTCCAGGTTCTGGTCGCGATGATCGAGCATGGCTACGACCCGCAGCAGGCGCTCGAGATGCCGCGCTGGACCTGCATGCAGCCGGGCCAGGCCGCAAACTACCCGCACACCGGCGAGGACTCGGTGACGCTCGAAGGCCGCTTCAAGAAGGAGACCGTCGAAGCGCTCCGCCAGAAGGGCCACAACGTGAAGGTCGTCGGCGATCTAGAAGGCCCGTGCAGCGTGGAAGCGATCCGCATCCTGCCGAACGGCGTCCGCATGGCCGGATCCGACCCGCGCCGCGACGGCTGGGCGCTGGCATACTAGAAGAGCCGCATGGACCTCTCGAAGATCCCGACGGGCAAGAACCCACCGAAGGACCTCAACGTGCTGATCGAGATCCCGCTCGGCGGGGTTCCGGTCAAGTACGAGATCGACAAGGCCTCCGGCGCGCTCTTCGTCGACCGCTTCCTGCACACGGCGATGTTCTATCCGGGGAACTACGGCTTCATCCCGCACACGCTGTCGGGCGACGGCGACCCCTGCGACGTGATCGTCGTGGGTCAGGTGCCGGTGGTTCCCGGCGCCATCATCCGCTGCCGCCCGGTCGGCGCGCTGGTGATGGAGGATAATGCCGGCATGGACGAGAAGATCCTCGCCGTCCCCGTCGATGCGCTGCATCCGTTCTATACCGGCATTCGCAGCTACAAGGACCTGCCCTCGATCCTCTGCGAGCAGATTTCGCACTTCTTCGAGCACTACAAGGATCTCGAGAAGGGCAAGTGGGCGAAGGTCGTGAAGTGGGCCGACGTCGACGAGGCCGAGCAGCTCGTGACCGACGCCATCGAGCGCGCGAAGAACAAGGGTTGACCCAATGAGCCTGGAAGCCCTCTTTGCCTTCGCCGCCGTCCTCTTCGTCGCCTGCGCCTCGCCCGGACCGACGATCGCGGCCTTGGTTGCGCGCGTGCTCGGCCGCGGCATCGCCGGCGCGCCGAGCTTCTGCCTGGGCCTCCTGATCAGCGACATCCTGTGGCTGACCGGCGCGGTGCTGGGGCTCGCCGTGCTGGCAGAAGCCTTCCACCTGCTCTTCCTGCTCATCAAGTATCTCGGCGCCGGCTACCTGCTCTATCTCGGCTGGAAGATGTGGACGGCGCCGGCCACGCCGTTGACGGACGTGCCTGCGGTGAAGGGCGAAGGCGTTCGCCTTTTCCTCGGCGGCATCGCCGTCGGTTCCGGCAATCCGAAGACGATGCTGTTCTACCTGGCGCTGCTGCCGACCGTCCTGCCGCTGCAGGCGATCACCGCGACCGACTACGCGCTGCTGGTGGCCACGCAGGTCGTCGTCTACGGCGCAATCCTGGTGAGCTACGTCGTACTCGCCGCCCGTGCGCGCCGGGCCTTCGCCAGCACGCGGGCGATGAAGGTGGTCAACCGCATCACCGGCGGCGTCATGGCAGGCGCCGCGGTCGCGGTCGCGGCGCGCTCCTAAGGTTACGGATGGCGCGCTTTCTGGTCGTTGCCAGCGTCAACGCCGATCGCATCTGGACGCTCGCGGAGAAGCTGCGCCCGGGCGGCCGTCATGCCTATACCGGAACCAGCATCCAGATCGGAGGTGCTGGCTGGTACGCATCCAATGCGCTCAGGGCCGCCGGCCATGAGGTCGCGCTCGCGAGCGCGATCGGCGAGGACGCGATCGGCACCGAGATCATCGAGCGGCTGCAAAAGCTCGGCATCGATACCCAGGCCGTCCGCGGCACGCCGAAAACCCACGCCTACGACATCCTCGTCGACCCCGACGGCGAGCGGACGCTGTTCTTCGACGGCGCGCGCGCGGCCCGCCCTCTGCCCTCTCTGCCTGATGGCGCGGTGTTCGACGGCGCCTATGTCAACGCATGGTCGGCGATCTCGGCGATGCCGTGCGTCCGCCCGGGCTCCCCGGTGCTGGTGCAGCTCCCGCTCCGCGACCGCGCCGGCCGCTATCCCGGAACCCACGTCGTGGTCTCGCGCTCGGACACCAGCGACGCACCGCACGCAGTCTGGGCCCAGGCCGAGCACGCAACCGGCGGACGTCTCGACGGACTGGTCATGACCGATGGGCCTTCTCCGCTGCTCGTGGTCACGCCGACCGACGAGGTCGCTGTGCCGCCCGGTCCCGCCGCGCCCCCGGGGCAGATCACCGTCGGCGCCGGCGACACCTTCGCGGCTCACCTCGTGGCTCAGCTCGCCAGCGGAGCGCCGCTGGCCACGGCCGCCGCCGACGCATCCCTCGCCGCCTCGCGCTGGCTTTGCACGCGGCCAGCGCCGGCGACGATCGAGACCTGACTACCTCACCCCGCCCCAATGCGGCGGCCGGCGCTGCTTCCAGGGGCGCGCGATCTCCAGCATCGCGGCGAGGCGCAGAAGGTCGCGGTCGTGCCACCAGCGGCCCACCAGCTGCAGGCCGATCGGCAGCCCTTCCTTGCTCCAGCCGTTCGGCACCGAGATCGCCGGGTGCCCGGTCATGTTGAACGGATAGAGGTAGGAGCTGAAGCCGGTGCGGGTGAAGCCCTGCGGCTTGCCGTTGACCATCACCTGGTCGCGGGAGGCGTGATGGTTCACCTTGAGCGCCGGGACCACCAGCGACGGCGAGGCCAGCACGTCGTAGCGGGCGAACAGCCGCTGCACTGCCTGATAGAGCCTGGTGCGCGCGCTCTCGGCCTCGCGCAGGCGCTCCATCGAGACCTTGCGGCCATCCTCCATGAAGTCGCGGTAGCTCGGATCCAGCTGGTTGCCCCAGCGGTCGATGTCGTTCCGGCTCTTGGTCCACATGCCGGTCCGCATCAGGATGCGGCCGTCCTCCTCGATCCAGTCGATCTTGTCGGCGACCGGCTCGACCTCGGCGCCGAGCTCCGTGAGCATCTTCAACGCCGCCTCGGTTTCGGCCTCGACCTCGCGGTCGACGTCGGGGTTCGCCATGCAGCGGATGTAGCCGATCTTGAGGCCCGCGATCCGGTTGCCGATGAGTCCCGCCGAGACCGGACGCAGACTGCCGCCGAGGCTCCAGGGATCGTCCGGCTCCGGCCCCGCCAGCACGTCGAGCATAAGCGCCGCGTCGGCGACGCTGCGGGTCATCGGGCCGGAGTACGAGATGCTGGCGATCACGTCGGGCGCATAGCCATGCGCGACGGCGCCTCGGGTCGGCTTCAAGCCGACGATGCCGGAGGCCGAGGCCGGCAGGCGGATCGAGCCGGCGCCGTCGGTACCGAGCGCGAGCGGACCCAGGCCCGCCGCGACATGCGCACCGGCACCGCCCGACGAGCCGCCGGGTGAGTACTCGAGGTTCCACGGATTGCGCGTGATGCCGAAGGAGGGGCCGTCGGTCAGG
>CAZZLX010000013.1:14499-20411 GCA_964655235.1 uncultured Rhizobium sp. | reverse complement strand
CGTCGTCGACGGCGAGCCCGCAGACCAGCGCCAGGTAGCTCTTGGTGACGCTGAAGGTCATGTCGGCGCGCGCGGTGTCACCCCATTCGGCGACGATCTTGCCGCCGCGCAGCACGATCCCGTTGGGGCCGGTGCGCTCGCGGGTCGGACCGATGATCTCGTTCCAGGGCGGGGGTTCGAAATGGCCGGTCTCGAGGTGATTCAGCACGTCGCGCGGCCAGGTGGTCTCGTTCGTCTTGTGGAAGGCGATCGCCTCGTCGAGCTTGGCGGCATCGAAGCCGGCGTCGCTCGGAGAGACGGTGGCCCATTCGGTGCGGGAGGGGACGTATTTCATGGCGGCAGAGTTTAGCTGTCGCCCTCGCCCTCCGCTCGTCTTTCCTGTCGGCGTCCCAGGAAGGAAGCCCATGAAGATCACCGGCCTCGAAACCGTCCAGCTCGGCGAGTTCCCGAACCTGCTCTGGCTGCGCGTGCACACCGACCAGGGCCTTGTGGGCCTGGGCGAGACCTTCTATGCCGCCAGCACGGTCGCCTCCTACATCCACGAGGTCCTGGCGGACAAGCTGCTCGGCGCCGATGCGCGGCGCATCGACAAGATCTCGAAGCAGATCGCGCACGACTACACGATCGGCACCGGCTCGACCGGGGTCGAGATCCGCGCCGCCTCCACCGTCGACATTGCGCTCTGGGACATCCTCGGCAAGCTGACGGGACAGCCGATCCACCAGATCCTCGGCGGCCTCTCGCGCGACCGCATCCGCATCTACAACACCTGCGGCGGCTATCATTACGGCCGGAAGCCCTCGACCAAGATCGAGGACCGGTTCGGCATGACGACCGAACCGCCCGGTCCCTATGACGACCTCAATGCCTTCATGAACCGCGCCGACGAGCTGGCCGAGAGCCTGCTCTCCGAGGGCATCACGGCGATGAAGATCTGGCCCTTCGACTGGGCGGCCGAGGCGAGCGGCGGGAACCACATCTCGGCCGCCGATCTCGACAAGGCGATCGAGCCCTTCCGCAAGATCCGCAAACAGGTCGGACGGAAGATAGACATCATGGTCGAGCTGCATTCGCTGTGGAACCTGCCGACGGCGAAGAAGATCTTCTCGGCGCTCGAGGAGTTCGAGCCGTTCTGGTTCGAAGACCCGATCAAGATGACCAACATTGAAGGCATCGCTCAGCTTGCGCAGTTCACCCGCGTGCCGATCTGCGCGTCGGAGACGCTCGCCGGTCGCATCGTCTTCAAGGACCTGATGGCCAGGAACGCGGCGGGCGTGATCATGCCGGACCTAGGATGGGTCGGCGGCATCAGCGAGGCTAAGAAGATCGCGACCATGGCGGAAGCGCATCACCTGCCGGTGGCGCCGCACGACTGCGTCGGCCCGATCGTGCTGACCTCGTCGATCCACCTGGCGCTGAACCAGCCGAATGCGCTGATCCAGGAGACGGTCCGCGCCTACACCTCGACCTGGTACAAGGACATCGTCACGGTGATGCCGACCATCAAGGACGGTTTCGCCTATCCGATGACTGGCCCCGGCCTCGGCACCGAGCTGCTGCCCGACCTGCACAAGCGCAAGGATGCGACGGTCCGGTGGTCGAAGGCTTAGAGCTTTCGCCGATAGAAGTTGCGGTCCATCTCGGGAATGACGCGGTCGAAGATGAATCCGGTCTTCTCCAGGACGCGCCGCGAGCCGAGGTTGTCGGCGTGCGAGAAGGCAACGACCTCGTCGAGCTTCAGCTCGTCGCGCGCGACCTTCAACGAATAGGCGACCAGCTCGCCGGCGTAGCCCTTGCCCCAGGCCGACCGCGCGAAGCTGTAGGCGACCTCGATGCCCCAGCGCCGGTCGAGCGGATCTTCGTAGAGGCCGCCCCAGCCGACGACGCGATCGCCCGCCTTTTCCGTGACCAGCCATGGTCCGCAGCCGACGCGCCGGCGATGGCGGTCGTGGACGGCGATGTGGCGGCGGCACTCGTAGAGCGTGCCGAAATGGAGCGTGAAGCGCTGGGCCTCGACGTCGCTGAAGATCTTGAGAAGCTCGGGGGCGTCGGCGAGGGTCGGGTATCTCAGCCGCAGCCGTTCGGTTTCACTCGCCATCGGCGAGATGGCCGAACTCGGCGATAACCTGGACGTAGACGTCCCGCTTGAACGGGACGATGTGGTCGGGAAGGTCCTTCATCCGCATCCACTGCCAGCGCGCGAACTCGGGATGATGGGTCTCGAGGTCGATGTCGCTGTCGGAGCCCAGGAAGCGGAAAGCGAACCACTTCTGCGTCTGCCCGCGGAAACGGCCGCGCCAGAGCTTGTCGCGAAGCTCCTGCGGCAGGTCGTAGGAGAACCAACCGGCGCTTTCGGCGAGCAGCTCGGCCTTGTCGGTGCCGACCTCCTCCTTCAGCTCGCGCCTGGCCGCCTTCAGGGACGTCTCGCCCTTGTCGATGCCGCCCTGGGGCATCTGCCAGGCGCCGGGCGTGCCGATGCGCTCGCCGACGAAGACGCGGCCTTCCTTGTCGAGCAGCATGACGCCGACGCAGGGCCTGTAGCCGGATTTCGGCCGCGAGGATGGACGCCCCGTCATTGCGGCTGGCGGTCGATCACGGCGGTGATGGGGGCCAGGACCAACCCCTTGGCGTCGAGCGTCTCGACCCACTGGGCGATCCGCTCGATGGTCACCGGGTAGGGCTGGCCGATGCCGATCGCGACGCCGGATTCGCGGGCGATCTTCTCGAGCTCGCTCAAGCGCGTATCGATCGCGCCGCGCGACGCCTCGGTATCGAGGAAGCGGTTGCCATAGGCGCGGGGCAGTCCGACCGCGGCCGCCATCTGCTGGGCGGTCGACTTCGGCGCGCCGCGCCCGTCGACATAGAGGAGGCCGCGCCGGCGGAGAAGGGTCAGCACCGGCTGCAGCGCCTCCTCGTTGGCGAAGAAACGACCCTGCGTGGTCGTGATGACGCCGACATAGCCCGGGACGCGGCTCATCACATATTCGAGGCGGTCGAGATTTTCGGCCGGGCTCAGCGAGGCCAGCAAGGTGTAGGGACCGGGATCGTTGCGGGGGAACTCCGGCGGCTCGCTCGGAGCGGTCATGAGCGTCTCGTGACCGGCGGCGCGGGCTTCCTCGACCAGCTCGGCGACGCGGGCGCCATGGGGCGCGAAGGCGAGCGTCACCGCGCCCGGGAGATTCTGGATGGCGGCAGTCGCGGCGGCCGCCGACGGGCCGAGATCGGTGATGACGATCGCGATCCTCGGCCGCTTGTCGCTTTCGTCGAAGGGACGCGCGTAGACCTTCCAGGCCTGGCGGCCGTCTTCGGCGATGATCGGCAACGGGCCCTTCGGACCCTGCTCGATCATGCCGGGCTCCGGCGCCTTCTTGAGCTGCAGCGGCGGGCCGAAGCGCCCGGCCGGGCGTGCCGGTGCCGCGGCGGGCGCTGCCGGAGCGGCACCGTGGGGCGGGGCCGACGCCATCGAGGGCAGGCTCACCTGCGGGCCGGGGGCGGGCGCGGGTTCCTTCGGTGCCTCGGCGGCGCCGTGCTCCTTCGCCGGCTCCTTCGCGGCTTCCTTGGTCTCGGACGCCGGCTCCTCGCTCGCGGCGCGGCCGTCGAGAGGGACCAGCACGCGCGGCACCTGGACGACGCGCTTGCTGACGGTCTCGTCGCCGTGGAGCGCCAGCCAGGCGCCAAGCCCGGTCAGGGCGGCGATCACCACGAGCGTACCGGCGATCGGCCCGCTCGGACGCGGAAGCGACGGAAACCTTATCGACGGCAGTGGAATACGGAAACGCCGGCGCTTCGGTTCCTCCGAAGCGTCCGGCGTGTCCGCAACCTCTTCCTCCTCCGCCGCGTCCGGCGGAGGAGCCTTCTTGCGACGGAAGAGCTTGGCGAAGGGGTTCTTCAATTCACCACGCGCTGGTTATAGAGGGCGATGCCCCGCAGAAGGTCGAGAGCGCGGGCGAGCTGGTAGTCCTCGCTCGAGATCTGCGGCTGCACCTCGGCGCCGGTCGTTCCGGGCGCCGTCGGGGTGGCCGGAGCCGCCGGCGCGGGGGCCGGGGTCGGCGGCGTCGTGCCCTGCGGTGCGTTCTGCGGTGCGGTCTCGACACGGCCCTGTCCTGAGTTGGCGAAGGCGCCGCGGAGATCGCCTTCGCGACGCTTCTTGGCTTCCTCGACCGTCTCGAAGCGCTGCGCCGGCACGTCGATGTCCGGCTCGATGCCCTTGGCCTGGATCGAGCGGCCGGACGGCGTGTAGTAGCGCGCCGTGGTCAGGCGGATGGCACCGTTGCCCGGCAGCGGAATGATCGTCTGCACCGAGCCCTTGCCGAAGGACTTGGTGCCGAGCACGACCGCGCGTCGATGGTCCTGCAGCGCGCCGGCGACGATCTCCGACGCCGAGGCCGAGCCGGCGTTGATCAGCACGACGATCGGCAGGCCGTCGGTGAGGTCGCCCGGCTTGGCGTTGTAGCGGGTCGCGTCGTCGGCGCGGCGCCCGCGGGTCGAGACGATCTCGCCCTTCTCTAGGAAGGTGTCGGAGACCGAGATCGCCTGATCGAGCAGACCGCCCGGGTTGTTGCGGAGGTCGATGACGTAGCCCTGCAGCTTCGACCCCACGTCCTTCTTGATGGTCTCGATCGCGCGCTTGAGCCCCACGTCGGTCTGCTCGTTGAAGGTCGTGATGCGGATGTAGCCGAAGTTGTTGGCCTCGACGCGCGAGCGCACCGACTGGATGCGGACGACGTCGCGCTTGATCGAAACGTCGAACGCCTCGCGGCCCTCGCGGCGGATCGTCAGCTTGATCGCCGAGCCGACCGGCCCGCGCATCTTCTCGACTGCCTCGTTCAAGGTGAGGCCCTGGATCTGCTCGTCGTTGAGGTGGGTGATGAAGTCGCCGGGCTTGAGGCCGGCGCGCGCCGCCGGCGTGTCGTCGATCGGCGAGACCACCTTGACGAAGCCCTGCTCCATCGTGACTTCGATGCCGAGGCCGCCGAACTCGCCGCGGGTCTGCACCTGCATGTCGCGGAAGGTCTTGGCGTTCATGTAGCCGGAATGCGGGTCGAGCGAGGTCAGCATGCCGTTGATGGCGGCCTCGATCAGCTCCTCGTCCGTCTGCTTCTCGACGAAGTCGGCGCGCACGCGCTCGAACACCTCGCCGAACAGGTTGAGTTGACGATACGTCTCGCTCGTGTTGGCGCCGCCCGCGCCGCCTTGTTGCTGGGCGACGATCGGGGAGGACAGGAACGCAAACGCGGTCGCGCCGAAGGCGATCGCCGCGACGCCGAGATAACGCTTCATCCGCTCACCTTGCCAGTGCCGGCAGCCAACCAGGGTTGAGGGTTGATCGGGTGACCCTGACGGCGCAGTTCCAGGTACAGCCGGGGATTGCCCTCCGTCGCCTGGACCATGGCGCCGACCGGTTCCCCAGCCAGCACCCATTGCCCGACGCCGCCGTCAATTCGCCCCAGACCGGACAGGAGGGAATGATATCCCTCGCCATGTTCGATGATCAATATAAGCCCATAGCCGCGGAAGGGACCGGCGAAGAGGATCCGCCCGTCATAGGGCGCCACCACGGCCGCGCCCGAACGCGATTCGTAGACCATGCCCTTGGCCGGCTGCGCCTGGTCGTCGGGCTCGCCGAAGCGCTGCACCAGACGGCCGGCGACCGGGAGCGCCATGAGGCCGCGTGCTTCGGCAAAGGGCCGTGCAAGCTCGGCCGGCGGAGGCAATGCCACGGCGATCGGGGGCGTCGCGACCGACGGAGCGGGCTGCGGCGACTCCATCGCCGGCGCGGCTGGTTTCGGCGGCGGCCGGAGCGCCGAGAGCAGGCGCACCTGCTCCTCCTCGCGCATGCGGCGCTCGGCCTCCAGGCGGTCGATCAAATCCTTGAGATCGCGGGCGGAAGCGGTGAGCTCCTGCATCCGGCG
>CAZZLX010000013.1:0-14489 GCA_964655235.1 uncultured Rhizobium sp. | reverse complement strand
CTCGCTCGGCTTCGCCCTCGGCCTTCTGCTGGAGCGCGGCCTTCCTTTTGAGCAGGCGCTCCAGCCTTCCTTCCTCGAGGCTGAGTGCGGCCAGCGCCGTCTCGCGATGCTGACGCTCGTCATGGATCCGCGCGCGCGTATCGGCGAGCTGGGCTAGGTCGCCGGCCAGAGAGTCGGTCTGGCGCTCGATCTCCGGCCGCGCGGCGTTGAGCAGGATCGCGCCCTGGACCGTCTCGCGTGGGCTCAGGGGGAGGGCGAGCAAGGCCTCTGGCGGGACACGCGCCCGGCGCAGCAAGGCCGCGGCGACGTCGGCCAGCTCCTGCCTGCGCCGATCGAGCGCCGACGACATCGACTTCTCTTCGCCGGCAAGCTCGGCCAGCCGGTCGTCGAGCCGCTGAACCTCGGTGCCGTGCGCCTGCGCGGCGCGCGCCGCTTGGATCTGCTCGGCGCGGACCTCGGCGACCTCGCGGGCGAGCGCATCGGCGCGCCGCGTCGCCTCGACCAGGCGCTCGCGCTCGGCGGCGATGGCGCGCTCGACCTCGTCGAGCTTCTTCGGAGATGCATCCTCGGCACGCAGGCCCGCGGCCGGCGCCGCCGCGAGAAGAAGAAGAAGGAGCGGAAGCTCAGTCCGCCGCACGGTGCTCGGCCGGCCGGCGCAGCAGCGACCGTCCCGTCATCTCGGACGGCTTCGGCAGATCCATGACCTCGAGCAGCGTCGGCGCCACGTCGGCGAGCTTGCCGTCGGCGAGGCCGATGTTGTGGCCGGCGCCGATCAGCATCGCCGGCACCAGGTTCAGCGTATGCGCGGTGTGCGCCTGCCCGCTCTCGTGGTCGTGCATCTGCTCGGCGTTGCCGTGATCGGCGGTCACCAGCATCACGCCGCCGGCTCTGTCGACCGCAGCCGCGACCCGGCCGACGCAGGCGTCCACCGCCTCCACCGCCTTGATCGCCGCCGCCATGTCGCCGGTGTGACCGACCATGTCGGTGTTGGCGTAGTTGACGACGATCAGGTCGAAGGCGCCGCTGCCGATCGCCTCGACCAGCTTGTCGGTCACCTCGGGCGCCGACATCTCGGGCTTGAGGTCGTATGTGGCGACCTTGGGAGAGGGCACCAGAATACGGCTCTCGCCCTTGAAATCGCGCTCCTCGCCGCCGTTGAAGAAGAAGGTGACGTGCGCGTACTTCTCGGTCTCGGCGATGCGGAGCTGCCTGAGGCCGGCGTCGGCGACGACCTCGCCCAGCGTGTGGGTGAGCGAGGCGGGGGGGAAGAGCGTGTCGAGGAACCGGTTGAGATCGGTCGAGTATTCGGAGACGCCGAGCGCGGCCGCGAGCTTCGGTTGCTTCGGTCTCGCGAAGCCCTTGAAGTCGGGATCGAGCAGCGACGACAGGATCTCGCGCGCGCGGTCGGCCCGGAAGTTCGCCATCAGGATGCCGTCCCCGTCGACCATCCCCTTGTAGCCGCCGATCACCGTCGCCGGAACGAACTCGTCGGTCTTGTTCGCGGCATAGGCCGCGTCGACCGCGCTCCTCGCTTCGGCGGCGGTGTCGCCCTCGCCGAGCACGATCGCCTTCCAGGCGCTCTCGACCCGCTCCCAGCGCTTGTCGCGGTCCATCGCGAAATAGCGGCCGATCACGGTGGCGATGCGGGCGTGCGAGTCGGCGAGGAACCTGGCGAGAAACCCCTGGGCGCTCTTCGGCGGCGTGTCGCGGCCGTCGAGGAAGGCATGCACGATCACCGGCACGCCGGCCGCGGATACGACCTTCGCCAGCGCCGCCATGTGGTCCTGGTGCGAGTGCACGCCGCCGGGCGAGAGCAGGCCCATCAGATGGCAGGTGCCGCCGGAGGCTTTCAGCTTGGCGATGAAATTGGTCAGCGGCGCCATGCGCGCGAGGCTGCCGTCCTCGACCGCCTGGTCGATCCGGGGCAGGTCTTGCATGACGACTCGGCCGGCACCGAGATTCATGTGGCCGACCTCGGAATTGCCCATTTGCCCTTTCGGCAGGCCGACATGAAGCTCGGAAGCGTCGAGGAACGAGATCGGCGCGACCTTGGCGAGCCGATCGAGGTTCGGCGTCCGGGCCTTGAGGATCGCGTTGTCGTCGGCCGGCTCGGCGCGATGGCCCCAGCCGTCGAGGATGCAGAGCACGACCGGCTTCGGCCGGCGGGAGGAAGGCGTCGGCATGAGGCCTATATAGGCGAATCCCGCGGCGGCCGGTAGGCTCGCCTCGATGACTTTCATCACGCTGCTCGGCTGGATCGTCGCGGGCTGGATGCTGCTGGTCGGCCTGATGTTCGTCGGCCAGCGCGCGTTGCTCTACCACCCCGACCGCTCCCTGCCCAACGCCGCCGAGCTGACGGCGGCTGGTTTCCAGGCGCTTCCCGTGCGGACCGAGGACGGCATCGATCTGACGGCCTGGCATCGGCCGGCCGAACCCGGGCGGTCGACCCTGGTGCTGTTTCACGGCAACGCCGGGCATCACGGTCACCGACTTTCGCTCGGCTTGCCCCTGGCCTCACGCGGCTACGGCGTCGTCCTGGCGCCGTATCGCGGCTATGGCGGCGCCTCGGGCCAGCCGACCGAGGATGGCCTGGTTACCGACGGCAGGGCGACGCTCGCTGCGCTGGCTCCGTCGGTGCCGCGAACCCGAATCGTGCTCTGGGGCGAGAGCCTCGGTGGTGGCATCGCCACCCGCCTCGCCGCCGACGCGGCGTCGGAAGGGCGGCCGGTGCAGGGGCTGATGCTGCAGGCGCCGTTCACCTCGGTTCATGAGCGGGCGGCCGAGGTCTACCGGTTCGTGCCGGCGCGATGGCTCGTGCTCGACCGCTTCGACAATCTCCGGCGGATCGCGAAGATCTCTGCGCCGCTGCTGATCGTCCATGGCGAGGAGGACGCGGTCGTGCCCGCGGCGCATGGCAAGCGGCTGTTCGGGGCGGCCAGCCAGCCGAAGCTCGGCGTCTTCATTCCAGGCGCCGATCACAACAACCTGCCGGAGTTCGGCCTCGCAGAGCGTATGGCCGAGTTCCTGGAGCGTCTGAGCTAGCCGGCGAGCTCCAGCATCACCTGCAGCAGCACGTTGGCCCCGGCTTCCAGATCCGCGGGCCTGGTGAATTCGCGGACGTTGTGGCTGATGCCGTCGACGGACGGAACGAAGATCATCGCGGTCGGCGCCACACGCTGCATCATCTGCGCATCGTGGCCTGCGCCCGAGGTCATGCGCCTTACCGAGAATCCCAGGCCTTTGGCGGTGCGCTCGATGAGGTCCGCCATGCCGGCATCGAAGATCACCGGCTCGAAGCGGGCGAGGCGCTTCGACTCGACCGTGCAGCCTTCCGCCTTCGCCGTCTCCTCGGCGAAGGCCGCGACGCGGCGCTCCGCGTCCTTGAGCCTCGCCTCGTCGGTGTTGCGGACATCGACCGTGACCACGGCCTTGTTCGGGATCACGTTGATCAGGTCCGGGAACAGCTTCACCGAGCCGACGGTGCCGACCTGGTCGCCGCCGATCTCGTTGGCGAGCCGGCGGACGAAGGTGGTGAGTTCCGCCGCGACGTAGCCGGCGTCGTGGCGAAGCCGCATCGGCGTAGTGCCGGCGTGGTTGGACGTGCCTTTGATCGTGAACTCCGTCCACGAGATGCCCTGCAGTGTGTCGACCGCCCCGATGGTGATGCCTTCGCGGTCGAGCACCGGGCCCTGCTCGATGTGCAGCTCGACGAAGCGGTGCAAGTCGGGCTTCCCGACGGGTGCCGGTCCCGCGTAGCCGATGCGGCGGAGCTCCTCGCCGACCGACTTGTCGTCGCGGTCGGTGGCGGCGAGCGCCTCCTCCAGCGGGATGCCGCCGACATAGGTCAGGCTTCCCATCATGTCCGGATGGAAGCGCGCGCCTTCCTCGTTGGTGAAGAAGGCGACGGTGATCGGCCGCTCGGTCTCGATGCCGGCCTGGTTCAGCACCTGGACGACCTCGAGCCCGGCGAGCACGCCATAGTTGCCGTCGTAGCGCCCGCCGGTGCGGACCGTGTCGATGTGCGAGCCGGTCATCAGCGGCGGCAAATCTTTCCGTCCCTTGCGGCGTGCGAAGACGTTGCCGATCGCATCCACGGTGACGGTGAGGCCGAGCGCCTTCATCCAGCCGATCACCAGATCGCGGCCGTCCTTGTCCCGGTCCGTGAGCGCGAGGCGCGCATTACCGCCGCCCTCGATTGCGCCGACCTGGGCCAGGCGGTCGAGCCGGTCCATCAGGCGCGCGATGTCGATGCGGAGATTGGTGCGGTTCATGACGTCACTGAAAGAGGGCGAGGACCACGGCGTAGCGCGCGGCCTTGCCGATGGCAACCAGCACGACGAAGGCGAGGAAGCGGACGCCGGCGGCACCGGCGATCAGGGTCAGCGGATCGCCGACGATCGGGATCCACGATAGCAGCAGCGACCAGGTGCCCCAGCGCCGGAAGCGGTCGGCGGCCTTGTCGTAGGTCGCGGGCTTCACCGGGAACCATGGCCGGTCGCGAAAGCGCGCACCCCAGCGTCCGAAGCTCCAGTTGAGGATCGAGCCCAGCGTGTTGGCCGTGGTCGCGATCGCCAGCAGCAGCAGCTTGTCGGTGGTCGTGGTCAGCGATACGCCGGCGAGCACCGCTTCCGACGACATCGGCAGCACGGTCGCCGCCAGAAACGACGTGACGAAAAGGCCGCCGAGCGTCCAGAGATCCATCGGCCCTAGAGCCGCTTGAACCAGAAGGCCATCGGCTTCTCGGTCTCTTCGTCCGTGCCGATGTCGCGCCAGGGGAATTGCGTGACGAAGCCCGGGTCCTTCACGTAGCCGCGCTTGCCCCAGAACTCGTCGAGCGGCACGTAGTCGGCGGGCTTCATCGGATGATCGTCGGGCCGCTGCACCGCGCAGAAGCAGGCGGTGTCGTAGGTACCGAACGACCGCGCATGCGCCTCGCGCGCCTCGAAGAAGCGCACGCCGACGCCCTGGCCGCGATAGCGGCGGTCGAGCACGCTCTCGCCGAAATAGAAGTACCGATTGAAGTCGAGTCCGCGCTCGACGAACGGCCCGGTCACGTAGGCGGCTTCGTCGGCGAGCGGGAGTGCGGTCGAGGCGCCGACCGCACGCTCGCCCTCGAGCGCGAGCACGACGACCGCGCGGGACGAACGGATGTAAGTCTCCAGATACTTGCGCTCGTAGGCCTCGTCGCCGTCGTAGAGGTAGGGCCAGTCGCGGAAGACCTGGATGCGCAGGCGCGCGAGATCCGGGATGTAGCGCCGCAACGCCTCGCCGGTGACCGGCACGATCCGCACGGGGCCTACTTGGCGCCTATCAGCCGGAGCCATTCCTGGAGATTGTAGTAGTTGGTGACGCGCGTGATCCGACCGTCGGCCAGTTCGAAGAAGGCGCCGCCCGGCAGGCGGTAGGTCTGGCCGGTCGCCGGCGGCAGGCCTTCGTCGGTCTTGAGATACTTGCCGACCACCACGTACTCGGCGGCGATGCGCGACCCGTAGCCCATGATCACGATGTCCTCGAGCTTCTCCTTGTAGGAACGCTCCATGCGCTTCATGAAGGCGAGGAATGCCTTCCTGCCGATCTCGCGCCCGCCCTGGTTGAGGTCGTGGGCGACGTCCTCGGAAAGCAGCGAGACCATGCCCTCCCAGTCGCCGGCGTTGAAGCGGTCGTAGTAGAGGCGGACGGTTTCGGCCGTCATCGACTGCATGATCCAAGTGCCCCTGTCAGTGCTGGCGGATATAGCCGAGAACCGCGAGCGCCGCCTTGATATCCGGCATCGCGCGCTCGACCGCCGCCTCGCCCTCTTCGATCACTTCGGCCGCCCGGTGGAACTCCAGCAGCCCGATGTGGCCGACGCGCGGGTTGATCGCGACGTCGGGCGGCTCGCCGGCGAGCCTGGATCGCGACAGGCGATCCTGGACGATGTTCAGCGCCGAGACCATGACGCCGAACATCGACGGCGCATCCGGCTGGCGGCCGAACATCTTGTTGAGGAAGGAATCGAGGCGCCAGCTCTTGTCCTCGGGCTCGGCCGTTTCGAGCTCGGTGAGCAGGTCGAATCCGGCGACGGCCTGGTAGGCCTTACCCGGCACGCGCGCCTTGCCGATGATGTCGGCGTGAAGGTTCACGGCGATGATGATCTCGGCCCCCATCGCCCGGCAGACCGAGACCGGCACCGGGTTCACGAGTGCACCGTCGACCAGCCAGCGGTCGTCGATCCTCACCGGCGGGAACACGCCGGGAAGCGAAAAGGATGCGCGCAGCGCGTCGATCATCCGGCCGGAGTTGAGCCAGACCTCGTGACCGGTTGCGAGATCGGCCGCGACCGCCGTGAACGGCGCCGACAGGTGCTCGATCGAGAGGTCGCCGAAGTTGCGCTCCATTTCCTGGACCAGGCGGTTGCCGCCGATGACGCCGCCGCCGCCCAGCTTCACATCGAGAAAGGAGACGACCTTGAGCTTGGTCAACCCGCGCGCCCAAGCCTCGAGCGTGGGCGCGCGGCCGCAGAGATGGGCGCCGCCGACCAAGGCGCCGATCGAGGTGCCGGCGATCAGGTCGGGCTGGATGCCGTGGCGGGCGAGCGCGCGCAACGCGCCGAGATGGGCCCAGCCGCGGGCGACGCCGGAACCCAGCGCAAGTCCGATCTTCGGCCGCCGATGCGTGTTCTGGGTCGCCATCGCCGCGTAATCTCTATCGCTCGACCGGCCCTGGCAAGCCTCGCTGGCGCGTCGTCGCGAGCACGAAGGCCAGCGCCGAAGCGACCGCGAACGCGACGATGACGAGCGCCACCGGCAGCAGCGTCGCGCCCAGCGTGTGGCCGACGATCACGGTGCCGACCGCGCCGAGCGCCATCTGCAGGAAGCCGACGATGCCGGAGGCGGCGCCCGCGCGCGTCGGGTCGACGCTGATCGCGCCGGCGATGCCGTTCGGCTGCCCGACGCCGTTGCCCATCGCCACGAACATCGCCGGCGCGAAGATGCCGGCCGGTGCCAGCGGCAGGATCAGCGCATGCGCCAGCATGGCGAATGCGCCGAACAGCACCAAGACGGAGCCGACGGCGACCATCCGCTCGACGCCGAAGCGGCGGGAGAGCCGGCCCGAGATGAAGTTTCCGATGAAGTAGCCGAAGGAGACGATGACGAACCAGACGCCGTAGTCGCTGGGTGGCCGCTGCAGCACCTCGATCATCAGGTACGGCGCGCCGGCGAGGAAGGAGAAGAAGCAGGTGGTCGAGCAGCCGGTGCCGACGGCGAAGCTGACGAAGGCCGGACGCTTCAGCAGCACGCGATAGCTGCGAAGCACGGGCGCGAAGCCGATCGTCGGCTGCGGGTTCTTGAGCGTCTCCGGCAGGTGGAAGAAGCATCCGGCGAGCAGCAGCGCGCCGTAGGCGGTCAGCACCCAGAGCCCGGCCCGCCAGCCGATCCAGTGGTCGAGGTATCCGCCGATCACCGGCGCCATCGCCGGCGCGATCGTCATCGCCATGGTGACGTACCCCAGCACCGAGGCGCCCCGGTCGCGGTCGTAGACGTCTCGGATGATCGCGCGCGTGATGACGATGCCCGCACAGCCGCCGAGTGCCTGGGCGATGCGGCCGAGGATCAGGACCTCGATGCCCTGCGCCAGGCTCGCGACCAGCGCCGAGACGGCGTAGAGGCCGAGCCCCGCCAGCATCAGCGGCCGGCGCCCGTAGTGGTCGGAGAGCGGCCCGTAGACGAGCTGGCCGGCGGCGATGCCGGCGAGATAGAGCGTCAGCGTCAGCTGCACGGTCGCGATGTCGGTCGCGAAGTAGCGCGCGAGGCCCGGCATCGACGGGATGAAGATGTTCAGCGAGATGCCGCCGATGGCGGTCGCCAGAACCAGGATGAGGAGAGGCGGCCGGGCGCCGGGCGCGAGCATGAGTGAGGCGTGATGAGGAGATCGGAGGATCAGGCTACCATGGCGGAGCGCTTGACGGGGATCGCCGTGATCGGGGATATCCACGTCGGCACGAATTCCGAGGAGACGGCGATGGCGAGCGGCGTGAGGATCATCGGGCGCGTGATGATTTTTTCGGCAGCGCTTGCCGCCTCGTCGGCCGCCTGGGCGCAGAACGCCGCGGAAGGCGAGAAGCGTTTCGCGGTGTGCAAGGCCTGCCATTCGGTGGAGGCCAATGGCCGCCACGGGGTCGGCCCGAACCTGCACGGCATCTTCGGCGCCAAGGCCGGAACCAAGGAAGGGTTCGCCTATTCGCCCCCGCTCAAGGGGTCGAACATCGTCTGGGACGAGGCGAACATCGCCAAGTACATCGAGAATCCGCGCACCTTCATCCCGGGCAACAAGATGGCCTTTCCCGGCATGAAGCAGGAGTCGCAGATCAAGGACGTCATCGCCTATCTCAAGGAAGCGACGAAGTAGGCATGAACCGGCGCGGGCTCATCCTCGGCGCGGGCGCGCTCACGACGGCATCGCTGCTGGCGCTGTTGCCGAAAGCGGCCGCGGCGACGCCGCAGGCGGCGGCCGAGCTCCTGAGGAAGCTGGTCAGCGGCGCACCGCAGCACGGCCGCGTCACGCTCACCGCGCCCGACATCGCCGACAACGGCAACGCGGTGCCGCTGACGGTCTCGGTCGAGAGCCCGATGACGGAGACGGACCACGTGACGGCGATCCACGTCGTCGCCGACGGCAACCCCAATCCCGGCGTGATCAGCGTCAGGCTCGGGCCGCACAACGGCCGGGCCGAGGTCTCGCTCCGCATCCGGCTGGCATCGAGCGAGAAAGTGATCGCGGTCGCCGAGATGAAGGACGGCAGCCTGTGGACCGCGAGTCGCGAAGTCGCGGTCACCGTCGGCGGCTGCGGGGCGACCTGATGGCCCAGGACGTGCAGCCTCGCATCCGGATTCCCTCGCAGATCAAGGCGGGCGAGGTGATCGAGGTGAAGACGCTGGCGACCCATGAGATGGAGTCCGGGCAGCGCCGCGACTCGGCCGGCAATCTCGTGCCCCGCCGCATCATCAACAGGCTGACCTGCACCTACAACGGCCGCCCGGTGTTCGAAGCGGCGCTCGAGCCAGCCGTCTCCGCCAACCCCTACATCGCCTTCTTCCTGAAGGCGACCGAGAGCGGAACGCTCGACTTCGCCTGGACCGACGACGACGGCACCGTCTATCGCGCCCGGCAATCGATAAAGGTCGGCTGAGACGCTTTCGCGCAGCCGCGCCCGGCGCTACCTTCGAGTCCGGCGAAGGACGAGGTGATGGCGCGTCCGGGCGACCCGAAAGGCTACTACGCGAGGCTGGGGCTCGCCGCTGGTGCGAGCCAGCAGGCGATCGATGTCGCCTACCGCGCCCGCACGCGCGAGCTCGACCCTGACCGCGGGCCCCCGCCCGATGCCGCGCAGCGCCTTCAGGCGATCGCCGACGCGCACCGGACGCTGTCCGATCCGGTGCTCCGCCGCGCGTATGACGAGGCGAGCGGTGTCGCCGATGAGGAAGAGAACGAGGCCGCACCGCCCGCCGCGCCCGCGCCGGTCCGATGGCACCGGCAGCAACCTCTGCTCTTCGGCTTCGTCGCCTCGGCCTCGATCGCGCTCATCGTCGTTGCGATCATCCGGATGCCCGAAACCATCCCGGCGCCGGCCCGGGCGCTGACGCCGCCGGTCCCGACGGTGCCGCGCTACGAGCGTCGCGTCGTCACCGGTTCCGGCGTCAACCTGCGCTCTGGCCCCGGCACCGAGCACATGCTGGCCGGCCGTGTCGCCCGCGGCGAAACCATAGAGCTGCTGCAGCCTGAATCCGACGGCTGGGCATATGTCCGCCTCGGCGACGGCCGGCGCGGATATATTGCAGCTCGATTCCTGGCGACCCCGTAAGGCTCAGTGACCCTTTCATCGACTCCCGCGTCGGCCGACTGGCACCGTCGCGCGGCCGTGGCCTCGGCCTCGGGCGACACGACCGGCGCGCTCGGCTGCTACGAGCGCGTGCTCGCCATCGCGCCCGGCGACGTCGCCGGCACCTACTATCGTGGCTTCCATCACTATCTCGAGGGCGATCTGGACCGGGCCGAGCACGCCTATCTCCGGGCGCTCGCGCTGGCGCCGGACCACGCGGATGCCGCCTGGTGCCTGGCGATGCTGCGCTGGCTCAAGGGCGATCTGCGCGGTGCGTGGGAGACATACGAGCGGCGCCTCTTCAGGTCCGGTTTCGACCTTCATCCCGGCATCGCCGCGCGCCCCGCCTGGGCGGGCGAGGAGCGGCCCGGCGAGACCCTGCTGCTCTGGGCCGAGCAGGGCAACGGCGACACGATCCACTTCATCCGCTATGCGGCGATGGCGAAGGCGCGGGTCGGGCGCGTCGTCGTCGCCTGCCAGCGGCCGCTGAAGCGTCTGCTCGCGATGCAGCCGCACCTGGCCGATGTCGTCGTCGCCGATGGTGACGCCGTCCCGGCCTTCGACGTCCAGGCGTCGATCATGAGCCTGCCGGTGATCTTCGACACGGATGCGGACTCGATCCCCTCGGCGTGCCCATACTTCACGGCGCCGCCGCCGATGGACCTGCGCGACGGCGACGGCCGCCTGAAGGTCGGGCTCGTCTGGGGCGGCAATCCGCACAACCAGCCGATGGACCGCTATCGCGCGATGCCGTTCGAGACGCTGGCGCCGCTCCTCGGTCTTCCCGGTGTCCGCTGCTACAGCCTCCAGGTCGGACCGCACGCGGCCGGCGCCTCGTCGGCGATCGCCGCCGGCCGCATCGTCGATCTCGCGCCGAGGTTCGCCGACTTCGCCGATACCGCGCGGGCACTGGCGGCGCTCGACCTCGTCGTCACGATCGATACCTCGGTCGCCCATCTCGCCGGCGCGCTCGTGCGCCCGACCCTGCTGATGCTGGCGAAGGTTCCCGACTATCGCTGGCAGCTCGCCGGCGACCGCTCGCCCTGGTATCCGAGCTTCCGCCTTCACCGGCAGTCGCGCGCCGGCGAATGGGCGCCTGTCATCGAATCCGTAACCGAGGCGGTGACGCGTGCCGCCGGGAGCCGCCGATGAACGGCATCGACGCGATCCAGGCGGCGATCGGCGGCGGACGAACCGCCGACGCGCTCGCCCTCTGCCGGCGCAGCCTCGCCGATCGTCCGTCCGACGTCGGCGTCCTCTACCTGACGGCCGTCGCGCGGCAATCGATGGGCGATGCGGCTGGCGCCGAGGGGGCCGCCCGGCGTTCGGCCGCGGTCGGCGGCGAGCCGGCGGACGCCCACCTGATCGTCGGCATGGCCGCCGCCGCGCGCGGTGACGCCGAGGCCGCGCTCGCGGCCTTCGACCGCGCGATCGCGCTCGCACCTGATCGCGTGCTGTTCAGGCGGCTCCGCAGCGGGATGCTGGTTCAGCTCCGCCGTTACGAGGATGCGTACGAGGAGCAGCTGGCGCTTCTGATCGAGCATCGGGGCTCGGCCTGGTGGCCGGGCGGGCCAGAGGTCCCGGCGCCGGAGCCCGCGGACGGTGGCGCGGAGCCGACGAGCCGGCTGAAGCTCCGTCACGATGCCGAGCAGCTGCGCCATCTCCAGTCCACCGGCCGGCTTCCCGCCGGCGCGGCGCCTTTCGCCGATGCCTTCGAGCGCGTGCTCGCGGAGCTCGACATTTCGTCCCCGGGCAACGCGCCGGTCCGCCTGAGCGCGGATCAGAAGCGGCGGCTGGCGCCGGTCTACAATCGCGTCGTGGTGCTCGACCCCGGCGCCCGCGTCGAGGGCGAGGCGGTCGCCCGGGGCTGGGATCGTGGCGCCGTCGCACGCGCCTTTGCCGCCGACCGCGTCGCCGTGATCGACGGGCTGCTTACGCCGGACGCGCTCGCCGCGATGCGCCGCTTCTGCCTCGACTCGACGATCTGGTTCGACACCTCGCACGCGCTCGGCGAGCGCGGCTACATCGGCGCCGACGGGATCGAGGGCTTCGCCTGTCCGCTGCTGTTCCAGATCGCCGAGGGCCTGAGGGCGGCGCTGCCGGACGTGATCGGCGACCTGCCGCTCGCGAAGTTCTGGGCGTTCAAGTACGACCACGCGCTCCAGGGCATCAACGCCCATGGCGACGCGGCCAGGGTCAACGTCAATTTCTGGCTGACGCCCGACGAGGCCAACCTGGATCCGAATACCGGCGGCCTGATGGTGTGGAACACCCACGTGCCGCGCGACTGGGGGTTCCAGGCCTACAACAACGACCCCGCCGGCCTGATGCGCCGGATCGAGGAGATCGGCGCACGGCCCGTCAACGTGCCCCACCGGCAGAACCGCGCCGTGCTGTTCGACTCCGACCTCATCCACGCGACCGCGCCGCTGAACTTCCGGCCCGGCTACGCCAACCGGCGCCTCAACGTGACCCTGCTGTTGGGCAACCGGGCCTAGCGCCTACCTTGCGATCTGCGTTGGTTATCGTATACTGTATACGAAACCGCGGAGCCCTTCCTGCAGCCGCTCGACACCGCCTCGCCGCTGGCCGACCGGGTCTATCAGTCGATCGTGGACGCGATCTGCGACGGGCGGCTCGCGCCGGGAGAGCGGCTGACCCAGGAGGACCTGGCGGAGCGGCTCAAGGTTTCGCGCCAGCCGGTGCTGCAGGCCATGGCGCTGCTCAAGGCCCAAGGCTTCGTCGAGGAGGCCGGCCGGCGCGGCGTCCGCGTGGCGCCGGTCGAGGCGCCGCAGATCGTCCGGCTCTATGAAGTTCGGGGCGCACTCGATGCGTTGGCCGCGCGTCTCGCCGCCCGCGACGGGGCCGCCGAGGCCAGGCGGCGCGGACCCGCCCTGATCGAGGCCGGACGCGCGGCGATCGCCGTGGGCGACCTCGGCCGCTTGGTCGGCGCCGACCAGGACTTCCACCAGCTCCTCTACGGGCTCTCGCGCAATCCATTGATCGGCGAGAGCGCCGGGCTCCATTGGCGGCACATCCGCCGGGCCATGGGCGCCGTCCTCGGCGATCCGGCCGAGCATCGCCTGGTCTGGGACGAGCATGCGGCGATCCTCGCCGCCATCGCCGACGGCGACGAAGCCGCCGCGGAATCCCGCGCCCGCGCCCATGCCGAGGCTGCCGCCCAACGCCTCTCCCGTCGCATCGAAGCCGCCGCAAAAGCGGCCGCGTGAAAGGAAACGCCATGAAGCTCACCGACGCCCAGGTCGCCCAGTTCCAGAAGGACGGATTCCTCGTGATCCCGAACCTGTTCTCGAACGAGGAGGTCGCGATCCTGAAGGGCGAGGTGCCGGCGCTCTATGCCGAGCGTCGGCCGGAGAACGTGCGCGAGAAAACCGGCGACGTGGTGCGCACCAACTTCGCCGCCCACACCTACAACCCGGTCTACAAGGCGCTGACGCGCCACCCGCGCATGATCGAGCCGGCGATGCAGCTGCTCGGCGGGCCGATCTACATCCATCAGCACAAGATCAACGGCAAGGCCGCCTTCGACGGCGACGTCTGGCAGTGGCACCAGGACTACGGCACCTGGAAGAACGACGACGACATGCCGGACTGCCACGCGATGAACCTCGCGATCTTTCTCGACGAGGTGAACGAGTTCAACGGCCCCCTGATGTTTATCCCGGGCAGCCATCGCGAGGGCGTGCTCAAGGCCGGCCACGACCTCACCACCACCAGCTATCCGCTCTGGACCATCGACCACGCGACGATCCGGAAGCTGGTCGAGCGCGGCGGCATCGTCGCGCCGAAGGGCCGGCCGGGCACGGCGCTGTTCTTCCACGGCAACCTGGTCCACGGCTCGACCTCGAACATGTCGCCGTGGGATCGCCTGATCGTCTACGTCAGCGCCAATCGCGTCGACAACGCGATCCGCCGCTTCAAGCGGCCGGAATACATCGCGCATCGCGACTTCACGCCGATCGAGGTGGGCTCCGACGACAGCCTTCTGCAGTTCCGGAAGAAGGCGGCGGAGTAGGCCGGATGAACCTCTACGCGCTCCTCAACAAGCGGGCCGCGGCCGGCAAGCCCGTGCGCGTCGGCCTGATCGGCGCCGGCAAGTTCGGCTCGATGTTCCTGGCGCAGGCGCTGACCACGCCGGGCCTGCGTGTCGCCGCCGTCGCAGACCTCAAGCGCGACCGTGCCGCGGCGTCCCTCGCGCGTGTCGGCTGGAAGGCCGAGCAGTTCGCGGCCTCGTCGCTGTCGGACGCGGTCGCCAGGGGCACGACCTGGCTCACAGAAGACGCGCTGGCGATGATCCAGGGCGACGGCATCGAGGTGATCATCGACGCGACCGGCTCGCCGCCGGCCGGCATCGCGCATGCACGCGCCGCTTTCAAGGCGGGCAAGCACGTGGTCATGGTCAACGTCGAGGCCGACGCGCTGGTCGGCCCGATGCTGGCGCTGGAGGCCGAGAAGGCCGGCGTCGTCTATTCGCTGGCGTATGGCGACCAGCCGGCGCTGATCGCCGAGATGGTGGACTGGGCGCGCGCCGCCGGCTTCGAGGTAACGGCGGCCGGCAAGGGCACCAAGTACCTGCCGATCTACCACGCCTCGACGCCGGAGACGGTTT
>CAZZLX010000012.1:0-20955 GCA_964655235.1 uncultured Rhizobium sp. | reverse complement strand
AGGACATCATGACGCCCAACGTGAACTACGCGCTCGACCGCGAGACCGGCCGCTTCATCCGCGACGAGATCCTCGAGCCCAAGCCCAGCAACGAGAACGAGGGCTACCTGGTGCTGGCGCCAGGGCAGCTCGCCGAGATCGCCGAGGGCGGCCATCTGCAGGGCGTCCTGACGCGGGCAGGAGGCGACGGGGAAGAAGGCCAATCGTGAGGCCGACGGAGCGCTCTTTGAAGATCCGGTCGTGGAAGCTCCTAGCTTCGTGCGGTGATTAAGCCCCATAATCTCCGCATATATCGCGACGAATAACTTGCCCTTGCGGAGAATGGCCGTCATAATCTCCGCATGAAAAGCGGTAAATCTCTCTACATCTGGCAACGGCCCGACTGGCCGGAATGGCACTACGACCTAGCCGCGCTGGCCGGGTCGTTGGCGCGCGTGCATCGCGCCCAAGGTCATCTCCTGGGCCGCATGGCCGATCTTGGATTGGCGCTGCGCGATCAGGCGACCCTTCGGATCCTCACCGAGGATGTCCTCAAGACCAGCGAAATTGAGGGCGAGCAGCTCAACCCGGATGCCGTGCGGTCGTCCATCGCCCGCCGTCTCGGTGTGGACATCGGTGCTCTGGCGCCGGCCGATCGCCATGTCGATGGCGTGGTCGAGATGGTGTTGGACGCAACCGCGCAACATGCCCGCCCACTTACGGCGGAGCGCTTGTTCGGCTGGCACGCTGCTTTGTTCCCGACTGGCTACAGCGGCCTGGCGTCGATCCGCGTGGGGGCTTGGCGCAACGATGCCACCGGGCCCATGCAGGTGGTGTCCGGTCCGATCGGTCGGCAGAAGGTTCACTACGAGGCCCCGCCAGCCCCGCGACTGGACGGCGAAACGACGCGCTTCCTCGACTGGTTCAATGGTACCGATACCGGCGACCCGATGCTCAAGGCGGGCCTCGCGCATCTCTGGTTCGTGACCTTGCATCCTTTTGACGACGGCAATGGCCGCATCGCGCGCGCGGTTGGCGACATGGCACTGGCTCGAGCCGAGCAATCCGCGCAGCGCTTCTACAGTCTGTCAGCACAGATTCAGCGCGAGCGCAGCGACTACTACGACCTGCTGGAGAGAACGCAAAAGGGCACGATGGATGTCACGCCCTGGCTCGACTGGTTTCTGGGCTGTCTGAAGCGTGCCATCGACGGCGCAGATGTCACCTTGTCGGCGGTGATGACCAAGGCGAGGTTCTGGCAGCGTTGGGCGGGAGTGCCGATGAATGAGCGACAGGTCAAGGTGCTCAATCGCCAGCTCGACGGCTTCGAGGGCAAGCTGACGAGTAGCAAGTGGGCGGTCATCGCGAAGTGTTCACCGGACACGGCGCTCCGCGACATCAACGATCTGTTGGCAAGCGGCGTGTTGAAAAAAACGGAATCTGGCGGGCGCAGTACCAGCTATGAGCTGAGCCCATTGCCGTAGCCGCCCGGGTGCTGGCGTTGCCACCTCCACGAGCCTGCGGCAGTCTTGGTCGATGGGTCGCCGGAACTGGGGCAGCTACACGCCCAAGGGCGAGGCACAGGCGCCGAAAGCACTCGGGCCGAAAGCGCCGACTTTGTCGCAGGCATCGATCGGCTCGCAGCTTCCTGTGCGGGTTATGCTGCCAAGCAACCTGCCGGAAGCGCTCAAGCAGCTGGACGATCCCCAGCTTCAGACTCTGCTGCGTGACGTTACCTTTGAGATCGATCGACGCGGGACAGCCGAGCCCGTCAAAGCGGTAACTCCCGCTGAGCCGACCGAGAAGGCATCTCGCCGGAAAACCTCTGCGGGGCCGCGCCAGGCTTCTGCCGAGGTCGAGGTCCCGGAAGGGAAGGCGAATATGATCCGGGCGTCGTTCAAGGCGGGGATGAAGCCGACGGCCATCGCGCGCTCGCTTCGGATATCCCGATTGCACGTCAATCGGGTGCTGGGCGCGCCGGAGAAACCGAAGAGATAAGCAGATCTCCGGTCGCGCCCTTGTCGCCGTCACCCGGCTGTATCGATCCGATACACCCGACCTCGTTGCTCCGACTTCTCCGATACGACGTTGAGCCCGAGCTTCTTCTTGAGCGCGCCGGCGATCACACCTCGCGCCGTATGCGGCTGCCATTTGAACGCCTCGACGATCTCGGCGATGGTGGCGCCCTTGGCGCATTGGAGCATGGCGATCAGCTGCGCCTGCTTGCTGTCCTTGCGGACGGTGGGCTCCTTCCGCGGCTTCGTCTCGACGATCGCAGCAGCCTGAGCCGGCTTGCGTTTGCCTGACGGGCGATCGCGGTCGGGGGCGTCGCCGGTCGGGGGCGTCGCTTCGGAGTCGATCCCGAGGTTTCGGTAGGCGGCTGGCGAGGCCTTGAGGGTCAGTGGCGCGCCATCGTCGTAGCGCCAGAGGGTGTCGTCGGCGCGGCCAGGGACCTCTTCGAGGAGGCCCTTGGTCAGCAGGCTCTTGAGGACATTGCCGATGGCATTGCCCTTGAGCTTGAGCGTGATCGGGAAGACGCAGCCATCGGCGCGCTGGCTGGCGGTCGAGAGGACGACGAGCTGGGAATCGGAGAGCTTGTGCATTGTCCGGGCTCCTTGGATCGAGCCGCGAGGATCGCGACCCTTCTACGAGCCCGAGCCCCGCCGGCGTTACCGGTCGGGGCTTACGCGGACGCTGCGCGTCCTATTCGGCGTGCTCGCCTTCCTTGAAGGCGCTGTCGGTGATGCGCTTCAGGACCTCGGCGTAGTGGGCGAGGGTGCCGGCATGGCCCCAGTTGATCTCTTCGGGGCTGTAGCCGAAGTGCTCGTCGCTGAGCGCCTTGAGCCGGTCGAGCATTGCGTCGATCTCGGTCTTGCGGGCGACGAAGGTATCGAGGGCGGTGGCGGTCTTGGGCGTACGGCGCATGTCGGTCTCCCTTGTTGGTGACCGCATGAACGCTTCAGTTCGCACCGAAGACAAGCCGATCATCGCTACGCCCGATTGCTTTCTCCGGGGCCCGACGATCATGAAATGATCAGGTCGCATCGGCCGATCGAGGACAGTGACAATGGCCGTTCGAGGCCGAAAGCCGAAGCCGTCGCACCTGAAGCTGGTCACGGGGAATCCCGGCAAGCGCGCGATCAACACCCAGGAGCCGACTCCTGAGCGGATCCTGCCTCAGCCGCCGCCGGAGCTGACCCAGGAGGCAAGGGGCGAGTGGGACCGGATCTCAGGTGAGCTCAACCGCCTCGGCCTCCTGACCGGGATCGACCGGGCGGCGCTGGCGGCGTACTGCCAGGCCTATGGCCGGTGGAGTCAGGCCGAAAGCGCCATCGCCCGGATGGGCGAGCGCGATCGGCTGACCGGCGGCCTGATGATCAAGACCAGCAACGGCAATGCCATCCAGAACCCGCTCGTCGGCATCGCCAACAAGGCCATGGCCGACATGGTTCGGTATGCGGCCGAGTTCGGGATGACGCCGAGTGCGCGCAGCAGGATCAGGGGAGAAGAGGCGTCCGGTCAGACGGCGGACCCGGCCGCCAAATATTTCGCCTCCTGAGGATCCGGTCACCGCCTGGGCCGAGGCCGTCATCGCCGGAAAGATCGTCGCTGGGCCGCATGTCCGAAATGCCTGCCGGCGTCACCTGCAGGATCTGGTCGAGGGACCGAAGCGGGGACTTACCTGGGATCTGACCCAGGCTATGCGGGCGATCGAGTTCTTTCCGGACGTGCTTCGTCTCGCCGTCGGCATCTTCGAGGGGCAGGTCTTCACGCTCCACCCCTCGCAGAAGTTCATCGTCGGCAGCCTGTTCGGATGGAAGAAGGCCGACGGCTTCCGGCGCTTTCGCAGGGCCTACATCGAGCAGGGCAAGGGCAACGGCAAGACGCCGCTGGCGGCGGGCATCGGCATGTACTGCCTGGTCGCCGACAGCGAGCCCGGCGCCGAGGTCTATGCGGCGGCGTCGATGAAGTCGCAGGCGATGTACATCTTCCGGGCCGCCGTCGCCATGTGGCGACAGTCCCCGGCGCTCTCGAGGAGACTGACGCCGTCGGGAGGCAACCCGATCTGGAACCTCGCTGACCTCAAGACCGGATCGTTCTTCCGGCCGATCTCGACCGAGGAGGGGCATTCGGGACCGCTGCCGAGCTGCGCGCTCTGCGATGAGATCCACGAGCACCGCGACGGCCGGGTGATCGAGATGCTGGAGCGGGGCTTCAAGTCGCGCCGCCAGCCACTGCTGCTGATGATCACCAACAGCGGCAGCGACCGCAACTCCGCCTGCTGGGCCGAGCACCGCCACGGTGTCCGGGTCGCGGCCGGCAGTCGTGTGGCCGAGAAGGACCCGGTCTATGTCGGCGAGGTCATCGACGACACGACCTTCTCTTTTGTCTGCGGCCTCGATCCCGACGACGATCCGCTGGAGGACCCGACGTGCTGGATCAAGGCCAACCCGCTTCTGGGCATCACCATGCCGGTCGAGGAGCTGGCGCGGGCGGTCAAGCAGGCCCGCGACCTGCCGGGCAAGCTCAACAACATCCTCCGCCTCCACTTCTGCCTGTGGACGGACGCCGAGACCGCCTGGATGGGCCGCGCGGCACTGGAGGCCTGCCTCGCCGATTTCGATCCGGCCGATCACGCCGGCCGCGAGGTGCATATCGGTCTCGACCTGTCGGCGACCCAGGATCTGACCGCCATGGCTTTTGTCGTCCCGACCGGATGCGACAATGGTGGGCGGACTACCTTCGATGCCTGGGTCGAGGCCTGGACGCCGCGTGAGACGATGGCCGAGCGGGCGATCCGCGACCAGACGCCCTATGACCTCTGGGAGCGGGACGGCTGGTTGAACGCGACGCCGGGCAAGGTCATCGGCTTCGACTTCGTCGCGGCAAGGTTGGCCGAATACGTCGGCCTCTACGACATCCAGACGCTGGCCTACGACACCTACGGCTTCAACCGGCACTTCGAGCCCGAGCTCGACCGGATAGGCCTGACGCTGCCGATCGTCGAGCACCCCCAGGGTGGCAAGAAGAAGGGCAGCGACAGCGGGCTCTGGATGCCGGGATCGAAACTGACGCTGGAGGCGCTGATCCTCGATCGGCGGATCCGGCTTAGGCGAAGCCCGCTTCTGATCGCGGCCTGCATGTTCGCCTCGACCGAGGGAGATGCCTTCGGGAACTTCTGGTTTTCCAAGCGCCGGGCAGCCGGGCGCATCGATGCGCTGGTGGCCCTCGCCATGGCCGTCGGCTCGGCCACGGCCTCAACTGAAACAAATGGCTCCATCTACAACGATCAGACGGCGCGGCCGGCCGGGTTCCTGACGATCTGAGGTCCGCCGATGTCGCGCGGGAACCTCAATTGGCAACGGCCGTGCGTCAAGCCGCCTGATGTGTCGGGATGCGTCCAATTCGGTCGGCAAGCTTCTGCTCGGCTTCCCACAGGTCGTAGTCGCGCTGAAGGGCGATCCAGATATGCGCGCCATTGCCGCACCACTTGCCGAGCCGCACCGCCATTTCGGCCGAGACCGGCAGCTTCTCGGCGAGAATGCCATGAAGCAGCTGGCGCGAAACGCCCAGCTCGCGCGCCGCCTGAACGACCGAGATGTCGACTGCCGGCAGGACATCGAGACGCAGGATCGAACCGGGATGGGCGGGACGCATCCGGGGCCTTTTCCGAACCTTGTATTCGCGAGGCATGTTCCGTCTCCTCAGTGGTACTGCTCGAGATCGACACGAATTGCGTCGCCGCCGACCCATTCGAGTGTGATACGCCAAGGTCCGTTGACGGCGAGCGCGTGACGACGGGGCTTCCCCTGCAACACATGCAATCGCCAGCCCGGCAGGCGTAAGTCATCCAGGGTCTTGGCCCGGTGCAGGGCTTGAAGGCGACCTCTTACCCGCTCGACCAGATCGGGACGGATACCGCGCGGATCGTCGTCGAGGAAGAAGTCGCGCAACGCCTTGCTGCGAAAGCTTGCGATCACCGCCACTATGTAAAATGTCGGTAGACATGTGTCAAGTATCGTTGGACACACATCCGACGGCGCGCGCTGCCCAGTAGGCATGACCGTCGGCCGCCTCCCCACCGACAGCCCTGTCGAGGGCAGGGTTTCGTCCACACGATCCGCCCGCCCGACGGGTTCCTGACGATCTGAGGTCCGCCGATGTCGTTCTTAAAACGCCTTGCGGCGGCGACCGGCTATGTTTTCAAGGGATCGCTCGGCGACACTGGAAATCCCTCCGGCGGTCTTGCCCGCCTGCTTGGCGGCATGGACACAGCGGCGGGCATTGCCGTCTCCGATGCCTCGGCGATGCGGGTGTCGGCGGTCTATGCCTGCGTCCGCGTCATCGCCGAGGACATCGCCAAGCTGAGGCCGCGGATCTGGCGGGAGCAGGAGGACGGCTCGCGGGCGGAGCTGATCGACCATCCACTCCACACCATTCTGGAGGCCCCTCATCGTCTGCTGACCCCGGTCAATCTGCTGATGGCCATGGGAGCGGCATTGGGATTTCGCGGCAACGCCATCGCCGTGATCCTGCGGGATGGTCGCGGCCGGCCCGTCGGGCTTTGGCCGGTTCATCCGGGATCGGTCACGATCTACGAGGCGACGGACGGGGGGCTTTTCTACGCGATCTCACGGCGGACGACGCTGGAGAGCGCGATCCTCCGCGATGTGCCCGTCATGGTGCCGGACTACGACGTCATGCATGTGCGCGGGCTGACTTTCGACGGGATCATCGGCCTCTCGCCGCTGGCGCAGCTGAGAGAAGACATCGGCATCGCGCTCGCCGGCCAGAGAATGTCCGGCGCGATGATGCGGAACGGGGCGCAGATCGGCGGGGTCCTCAAGCATCCCAGTCGCCTGACCGATCAGGGTGTGATCGATCGTCTCCGGGCAAGCTGGAATCAGAGGAACGCCGGGCCCGACAAGGCCGGCGGCACGGTCATCCTCGAGGAAGGAATGACCTATGAGAAGCTCGGGATGACGTCGGTCGACGCCCAGTTCCTCGAGCAGCGGAAGCTGACGATCGAGGAAATCGCCCGGGGACATCGCGTCCCGCTGCACATGATCGGCGTCCTCGACCGGATGACGAACAATAACGTCGAAGCGCTCACCCGGGCCTATTACGACCAGACGCTGATGCCGCTGCTCGAGGCGTTCGAGGCGGAGTTCAAGCGAGCATTTCGCCTGCCGAAGGGCGTCTACGTCGAGTTCGACGTCCGCCGGCTGCTCCGGGCCGACTTCAAGACCCGGCAGGAAGGCATGCGCACCCAGTTTCAGTCCGGCGCGCTGATGCCGAACGAGTGGCGGATCGAGGAAGGACGCAACCCGACGCGTGCCGGCCAGGTCTTCGCTCGGCCTCTCAATACCGCCTATGTCGATGCGGACGGCAATGTGGTGAGCGTGACGGCCCCTGGTGGCGGCGATCCGGCGGTGCAGGTCGATGGCACGACCGATCTCGCGGATACGCCACCGGCGCCGAGCCAGCGATAGGAGAACCATTCGATGGCGGATCGGAAGATGCGCGCCTTTGCTGGCGGCGTCGCCAAGACGGTTGGCGAGCGCCAGGTTCGGGTCGTGGTCTCGACGCCGACGGTCGACCGCGTCGGCGATGTGGTCGAAGTCGGCGGCATCGATCTCACCGAGTATCGCCGGAACCCCATCGTCCTTTGCCAGCATGATCACGACGAGCCGGTGGCGCGCTGCGTGGAGATCGAGGTCGTCTCCGGCCGCCTGGAGGCGCTGGTCCAGTTTCCACCGGTCGGCACCAGCACCAAAGCCGACGAGACCTACGGGCTGATCAAGGCGGGTGTCCTCAATGCGGTCAGCATCGGCTTCATCCCCAGGGAATGGTCGGATCTGAACGACAAAGACCCCTGGGGCGGGCGCCGGTACTCGGCAAGCGAGATGATCGAATTCAGCATCGTGTCGGTTCCCGCCAACCCGGACGCGCTCATCATCGAGCGGTCGGTCGGTGGGGGGCTCGCAATAGACGAACCAGTCCTCGTCGATACGGGTGCCGTCGACGAGCAACGCGCCGGCGAGATCCGCGCGCTGGAGATCAGGTGCCTTGAGATCGCCGCCGGCTGACCGCCGGAACTGAAGTTCCGCTGGGCAGGGGACACGAGGCCGACCGCATCCCGCGGCGGCCTTTTTCTATGTCGAATGGAGACTTGAATGAAGACCGTGCCGGAGATCCGCCAGGCGCTTGGCCTGGCCGTGGATGCGATGAAGGTTGCCAGCAGCGCCATCGCCGAGACCAGGGCGGCAGCCCGCGCCGCGGCCGAGCCTGACAAGCCGGCTGCGGAGGCCAAGGCTGCTGCGGCGACAAAGGCTTATGAGGCGGCGCGAGCCGAGGCCTCCGACCTGGCCGATGAGCTGAAGCGGGCCGAAGAGGCCGAGACGGTCGCGGCCAGGTCGGCGACCCCGCGCCAGACGCCCGAAGGGACTCTGGCCACCGTGCCGGCAAGTCCTAAGGGCGGCGACGAGGCCCGGAAGATGGCACCTGTGCGCCGCATGGTCGCCGACATGATGGTCGCGCATAGCCGCGGCCAGATCGATGCCGAGAAGTGGCTGACCCTGGCTTATGGCGAGGAAGCGGCCGCGGTGGTCAAGGCGACGCACCAGCTGACCAACTACGCGACCGGCGGCGCCTTGAGCCTGCCGGACTTCGCTGAGACCATCATCGAGGGTCTGGAGAACGTCACCGTCGTACGCCGCATGCAGCCTCAGGTCCTGTCGGTGCCGGGGGCGCTGATCATTCCCCGGGAGACCTCGGCCCCGTCGGGGTCATGGCTGGGCGAGAACACCGCTGGCACTCCGGGCGTCTTCGGTTTCGGCGACATCAAGCTCGATCCCAAGCGCCTGGTGATCGAGAGCGTCATCAGCCGACGGCTGCTCGATGTCGCGGCCCGCGGCGGGGCGGCCGTTCGCAACCTCGAGGCCTATGTCGTCAAGCGCCTGAGGGAGAAGACCGCGGTCAACGAGGATGCGGGCTTCCTCAGGGGGGCGGGCACCGAGTTCGCTCCGCTCGGCATCCGCTACCAGGCGGTTGCCGGAAACGTCAACGCAATCTCCGGAACGACTGCGGCGCAGATCGAGGCGGATCTCCGCAGCCTGCCGCTCAAGCTCGAGACCGCCAACATCGTGGTCCAGTCCGGGTACTGGATCATGCCGCCCCGGACCAAGGCGCACCTGGCGACGCTCCGCGATGCCATCGGCGCCAGGATCTACGAGAGCATCGACGAGAGCGGCACGCTGCTGGGCTATCCGATCCTGACCACCAACCAGATCCCGACCAATCTCGGCGGCGGCACCGAGACCGAGATCTCCTTCGTCAACGGCCCCAGCATCATCGTCGGCAACGGCAGCGACGCCGAGGTCCGCGTCTCGATCGAGGGCTCCTACCAGTCGGGCGCCGAGCATTACTCGCTGGTTCAGCGGAACGAGATCCTGATCCACATGGAGCTCTACGCCGACTGCAAGCTCGAGCGCACCGAGGCCATGGCCGTCCTCACCGGCGTCACCTACTGAGCGGAGATACTTACCATGCACGCTTCCATGAACGATGCCGTGGCCCGGCTTGCGGCGCGCTATGCGACCGAAGGGGTCGACATCGTCGCCGGTGGGGCTGGCGATAACACCGAGGTCGACTGTGCCTATGTCGACCGGCGGGGCTTCGCCTCGCTGAAGGCGGTAATCGCCTATACGGCAACGCTGCAGGCCGGCGAGACCCTCAAGATCGCCGCCAACCTCCAGCATGACGCCGACGGCGCCGGGGTGGGGACGGATTTCGGCGACGCCCTGGCATCGACCACGGTCGCGACGGGACCCGGCGGCGGAGGCGCCCGGACCGGGGTGATCGAGCTCGACTTCGACCTTACCGGGGCCAATCGCTACACACGGTTGCAGTTCACGCCCAATCTCTCTGCGTCTGGAACGGACGTCGCCGAGCTGAGCGCCATCTACATCCTCGCCGGCGCCACCGACGATCCGGTGACGGCGAGCGTCATCTAGCAGCAGAGGTCGATGGTCAACCCGGAGACGAACCGGCCTTAAGCCAATCCCTTCGGCCAGCTTCTATGAAGCTATTCGATAGCCGCTGGATGTCCTGATCTCCGATGCCGGACTCGGCAAGGATCGGCCGCCATCGTGCCTCGACATGCTGGCGGATCTCCTCCAACAGGCTTTCGGCTTCTTCTTGCCGGATACCGAAATTGATGGCCCCGGAGAGCGCGTTATCGAGTGTCGCCTCGTGGCCGCGCTTTCCCACGCCAAGTACCAGCGTGCCGCTGGTGCCGGTACGTGGGCGAGGCACGACGTCGTAGAGCGGTGATAGACGCCAGCCTCGCCCGTCGAACAGGAAGGCATGGTTGCGAAGGTGGTCGTCGTCATTGCCGACGAGCACATTGAAGGCCATGCGCCTGAACAGCTCCCGCAGGTCGCGGCGAGGGTCCGAGCCGTAGCGCCTCACGACCTCGGCGAGATCGCGGTAAGTGTAGCGATGCGCCGCGATCTCCTGCGCTTCGAGCATGGTGAGTGCCGATGCGAAGGGGAGGCGGATGAGCCGGTTGCCGGAAGCAACGCGATCGAAGCGTTCGATCAGGTAGATATCGCGCCCGAGAATCGACATCCCGTCGGTTTCGGGTACATCGAGCCCGCACTCTTTCGCCAGACGCATGACCGCGAGTTCGGTGCGGCATACCGGATAGGTATCGTCCTTCGCGGAGAATTTCGCGACCCATGGCGATCCACGATGCTCGGCAGCGGCCTTTGGGCGGGCTCCACCCAAAGAGGAGCCGGCTTCCAGAAAGCGCCGAAAGGTTGGGTCGAGACGATCAACACTCTGAACTCTCTCGATCGCCTCGAGAAGAACGGAGAGATCGAGATGTTCGCCGATCACCTCGCTGTTGCCCCAAGGCACCATCCGTTTTGGCCCACCGGTTGGGTCGGGGCCGAAGGCGAGCGCACCGACTCTGCTATCGCCGGTCGCAACGAGGTAGTCGAACTCTTCGAGATTCTCCGCTCCTGCGGCTTTGCGCATGAGATAGCGACCCCAGCCATCGGGAGCGGCATCGCGGATGCCATTGAAGAGGTCGAAGCCTTCGGCTGTTCGGAATGTCCAAGGGGCAGCGTCGGCGTCGGGCAATGGCAAGGCCGCCGGATCGACAGCGATGCGATCAGGCCGACGGAGATAACGAGCACCATACGCGAAGGTCGCATGCGAATTGCGGCCATCCTCGATCATCTCAAGGCGGCCGGCAGGAACCGGACCCTCGGCGAGGTGGATGTAGACGAATGTGCTCCGGCTGCGCACGGTCAGGCTCTCTTGCTAGAAATCTAGGTCGGTCTTCCCGACCTTTGCGCGCACGCGGCGTGGCAGTCGCTTCAGCTCCTCGGTCTTGCCGACCGCGTCATGGTCAGGTGCGGCCAGCGATGCCAGACGATCGATGAGACCAAGCGCCCAAAGCGCGGTAGCGACGACGCCGAGGCTGACCCCGGCATCGCCATGCTCGAGGCGCTGCACCGTGTCCAGGCTCACCATCATCCGTTGCGCCAGCAGACGCTGCGGAATGCGCCTACGGAGCCGGGCGGTGGCGATGTCTCGGCACAACAGTTCAACAGCCTTGGCTGCCGGGCCGGGAAGAGCTTTGGTGGCGAGAGAGGACTTGGACATGTTTTCTCCGTTGACACTATATAACATGTCAAAATTAATTTAGTAACGGCTTTATCAGGTCATTTTAGAGCCTGCCTTGGCGTCAGGTCTCAGGCTGCTCATTCGATGCTTATCGAAGAGTCCATCTCTAAGAAGGACGGGGCGGGAACGTCTCGTTGTCTCTCATGCCGATCGTCGAATTCCAGCGTGGGCATACGCCCTACCGTGCGGGGGAGCGCGCCAGCTTCGATGCCGAGCAGGCCGAGTTCCTGCGCTCGCGCGGCATCGCCACCATCGTCCCCTCGCAGCCGTCGCTTTCTTCCCTGAGGGACGTAACGGTCACCCGGCCGCTCCGGCGCGCGGTGACCAAGGACAACGCTGAGAGGTTGTGACACCGATGCCCCGCCTGATTGTCGGGACGCCGGCGACGACAAGGGCGCTGGTGAATCTCGCCCGGGTCAAACGCGAGCTCGGGATCACCACCTCCGGCGACGATGACGTCCTGGCGGACAAGATCGCCGAGGCCTCGGCCGCCATCGTCGCCCATTGCCGGGTTGCAGCGGACCAGCGGGGACGGCGCACTTTTGCCGAGGAGGGGTGCTCGGCTGCGTTCGACGCAGACGAGATGACGCCGATCGATCGCGGGGGCGCGCCGCTCATTCTACCGTGGCGGATTCCCGTCACATCGATTGCGAGCATCGTCGAGAACGGTGTCACGCTGGCGCCCGGCGACTATCAGCTCGAGCCGGTGTCGGCGCTGATCTGGCGGATGAATGCGGGGATACGGACGAACTGGGCGATCTCGTCGGTCATCGTCACCTACACCGCGGGCTGGGATCTGACTGGGACCGATCTGCCGTCGGATATCGTCGGGGCCGCGCTCGCGCTGGTCAAGGCGAGCTGGTTCGGTCGTCTTCGCGATCCGCTGATCAAGTCCGAGGATGTCCCCGGTGTCGGCTCGACCCAGTGGTGGGTCGGCAGCACCGGCGGCGATGCTGGCTCCCTTCCGCAGGACGTTGTCGACAGCCTGGCACCCTATCGAGCCGCGATTGCCTGAGGGGTGTCGACGAAAACCCTATTCCGATCTTGAGGTGCCGATGTCGGCTCTTTCGCATATCAGCGCGCTCGACCGAGGACTGGCTGCCAGGGGTGAGGACGTCGTCCTCCGTCGCATCAGCGGCTCCGGTGCGACGGCCACGAGCGTCGATGTGACCTGCCGAGCGGTGGTCCGTGGATATCGCCCGGAGGAGCTCGTCGGCGGCATCGCGCAGGGCGACAGCCAGGTGATCCTCTCGCCGAGCGAGATCCGCTCATCCGGCTGGCCCGATCTAGGTGGATCCCCGTCGGGCTCCGCGAGCCTGCCGAGAAAGGGCGACAAGCTGATCGTCCAGGGACGGGTGCGCACGATCGAGGCGGCGGCGCCGATTCAGGTTGCTGGTGAAATCGTCCGTATCGATCTGCAGGTCAGGGGCTAAGGATGGCGAGCTTCGAGCTGGTCGAGCGCGAGATCCTTGCCCGGATCGACGCGTTCCAAGGACCGGAGGCGTCGAGGGCCCTTGCTGTCCTGGCGGCGGAGAAGCGCGACGAGGTGATCGCAGCCGATGCACCAGGCCGGCCAGAGGTTACTACCTATGTTGACGGCCGCGAGGGAGCGGTGCTCGAAAGCGTGCGGCCGGATGGGACGATCCGGTTCGAGTTTAGCCGGGCTGACGCGGTCGCGCGCTTCATCTTCCAGACACTGGTCATGCGCTCGCCCTATCGACCCAAACGTCCCGGCGCCAGGCCGCCGACCCATTACCGCGACGAGCACCTGATCTTCATCGACGGGATGGAGGTCGAGAAGCTGCCGGAGCGGATCGGGAGTTTCGCCGAGATCGTCTTCGTCAACATCCAGCCCTATGCCCGGAAGATCGAGGGCGGTCCCCGCAGCCGGTTCAGGGCGCGGTTGACCGATCGCCGCCCCGGGCAGTCGTGGCAGGCGCCGAACGGGGTCTATGAGGCGACTGCGGCGCTGGCGAGGCGGCAGTTTGCTAACATCGCCGGGATCGGCTTCGAATACCGTGCTGTTATCGGCGGGACGATGATCCTCCCGTTGTCAGGTGCCTCGCATGCCGGATCGAGGACCGCCGCTGCCATGCAGGCAAAGGGTCAGACTGATCGGCAGCATCGCTTCAAGGACGGTTCTCTCGGTGGTGCCGGCAGCTTCGGCGGCCGTGCTTACAACTTCTCGCAGAACCGCTATCCGGCGATCGTCGTGACCCCGTCATGACTCCCGCCGCCATCCAGGCGATCAAGGATCGGGGTGGTGCCTTCACCGCGGCGCCGATCTACTGGCCGAACGAAACCTTCGAGCCGCCAGCCGACGCATCCGGCAATCCTCGCCCGTTCGTCTGGGCTGAGATCCGTGGGCTTTCGAGCGAGATCCGCTCGATCGGCACTTCTGGCGCCCATTGGCTCCGCGACCACGGCTTCATCCGCTTCCATGTCGAGGTTCCGTCCGGCGAGGGCACCGATCAGGCTTACGCGCTGGCGGAGATGCTTGCCGCCATCTACCGGATAGCCAGCTTCGCCGGCGTCCAGACCCTGGCACCGACGCCGGCTGAAGGGGGCGAGGGCAGCGATGACGGCAACTGGTTCGCCGTCTCCTTCAGCGTGCCGTTCTACCTCGACTATCAGGGATGACCCTCATGGCCAGCTACCGGGTGTCCGCCGCCTTTACTGCCTTCCAGCGTGGCTACCAGCGAGGCGAGGTCCTGACCGACGTCGATCTTGCCTGCTGGGTGCCCGATGAGGATCGCGACATGGCGATCGCCGGCCTCGTAAGCCAGGGCAAGCTCGAGGTCGTCGATGCCGCCGATCCCGCCGGCAGGCTTCAGCAGGTCTGGGGTGGCCTTGGTCGAGTGAAGGTGAATACGCCTGACGAACGCTGATCTTCGTCTGGCCGCATCCGGGCGCTACTTGAGCCCGACCGGGTGCGCCATGGCACACGATGAAAGCGGTTTGTGGGCAATGCCAGTCGCCCGATGCGAGCTGGGTGGGTCGGAGGTATCGGGGGCGGCCATGAGTGCGCCGTCGATCTTGGAGATTGAGCCTAATCCAGAGCGCACATTCGAGGAACTGCACCCGAGCGACGTAAGCGGCTGGCTGCGACTGTCCTGATGACCGCTGCGACGTGGTCCGTTTCGGATCGTAGCCGGGGGAATCTGCAGTCGTCCCCCGCTTGCGCCCGCGCGTCTCGGTGGGCCGACACAACGCTGTCGTCGTTGCTCCATACAGCTGCGCGAGACTGCGCCGCCTGAATGCGCTAGATGTCGATCCTTCAACTCGATCGGCTCCAATGCATCCGTGTCCAGTCTGAGCCTCGCCCTTCAACGCATCGCCTTCGCCTGGGTCCGCCTGCCGCCGGTCGCGCTCGCCGCCTTCTGGATGAGCGTCTGCGCCATCGCTTTTTCTCTGGTGGCCATCGCCGTCCGCTTCGCCATCGTCACCTTGCCGGCGGGCGAGATCACCTTCTTTCGCAATTTCGGCGCGCTGATCTTCCTGGCGCCTCTGTTCATCCGCCGCGGCCGTTTGGTGGTGCAGGTGGCGCGCCCGTGGACAGCCGCCACGCTTGCGCTGTGGCAGGCGATCTCGAACCTCTGCATCGTGCTGGCGTTTGCGGTGATTCCGCTTGCCGATGCGGTTGCCATTAGTTTCCTGACCCCGCTCATCGTTGTCGCGCTGGCGGCGCTGCTCGGCATCGAGCGGGTCGGCAGGGGCCGCTGGGCGGCGACCCTGGTCGGCTTCGCCGGCATGCTGCTGATCGTACGCCCGGGATTCCAGGAGATGCCGCCGGAAACGCTGCTGGTTCTGGCGTCGGCCACGGTCACTGCCATTTTCAGCCTGACGGTCCGCAACCTCGGCAGAGACCACCACCCGGACACGCTGGTGCTGATCGCGCTCGGCGGCTCGCTTCCAATCCTTGCCGCCGCCGCCTTCTGGTCCTGGCGCACGCCGGACCTTGGAGAGGCGCTAATCCTGATTGCGATCGGGCTGGGGGCGGCGATCGGGCAGGCGGCGATGGTTCGCGCCTATGCCGTGGCCGAATCGTCCTCGGTGATGCCGTTCGCGTTCCTGCAGTTGCCGGCGACCGCGCTCGCCGCCTTTATCGCCTTCGGTCAGGCTCCCGATCTGTTCACCTGCGCCGGCGCCCTGGTGATCTTCGCAAGCGCGCAGTACACCATGCGGCGCGAGGCGCGGCAGTAGGCGAAAGCGTCGATGCGGAAGATGAGAATCCCAGTCGGACCGGCCCGCGATGTCTGCTAGTAGCTGGGGCGCGCAAACCGCCACCGCCGTCGCCCGCGACTGAAGAGCTTGCCCAGAGCCCCGTGACCGCCTCGACCGCCCGATATCACCGGCCGCTGCTCGGCATCGCCCTCATGCTCGGGTATACGCTGTTGGCCAATGGGCTTGACGCCTTCACCAAATGGATGTGCGAGTGGTACTCGCCGCCTCAGCTTATCTGGATCCGCTATTCGTCCCAGACGATCATGTTTCTGGCGCTCATGCCGCAAATGGGCTGGCGCCGGGTGGCGGCGACGCAGATCCCGCTCATCCACCTTGCCCGCGGCCTGGCGCTGCTGGCGTCTTCGATGCTGTTCGTCATCAGCCTCAGCCTTCTGCCGTTCGCCACCGCCAACGTCTTGACCTTCATTTCGCCGCTGCTGGTAGCGGCGGTCTCCGCCGTCTTGCTTGGTGAGCGCATCGGCCTCGCTCGGATCGTGACCGTCCTCACCGGCTTCGCCGGGGTCGTCATCGTGATCCGGCCGGGCCTCGCCTCGATCGAGCCGGCGATGGTGTTCCCGCTGCTCTGCGCGGTGACCTATGCCGGATACCAGCTCCTCACCCGCTATACCGCGGGCATCGACGCGGCGCTGCCGAGCTTGTTCTACACCTCGCTGGTCGGCTGCCTGGTGCCGAGCTTCGCCATGCCCTTCTTCTGGTTGGCGACGCCCTCTCTCCTCGAAGCCAGCATCCTGTTCGTTCACGGCATCCTCGCCGGCCTCGGCCACTTCATGCTGATCAAGGCGCTGTCCTACGCACCGGCCTCGACCATCGCGCCGTTCGGCTATGCGTCGCTGATTTGGTCGGTGGTTTTCGGCTTCCTGGTTTTCGGCGAGACCCCGGACTGGGGAACCGTCATCGGCGGCCTCACCATCGCGCTCGCCGGCGTCTATCTTGTCCGTATCGAAGCGCGCGCGGCCCCGGGTCGCTGACGGGAGCTGCCCTTCCATCGCACGATCATCCGATCGCCGGGCCGCCTCGGGGCTCAGCGGCGCCAGGGAGACGGCGGGCTTCAGCAAGTCTGGGGGGCCTTGGTCGAGTGAAGGGGAAAGAGGCTGACGAGCGCTGATCGTCGTCTTGCCGCCTGGCTAGGAATTTTTTCTGCACGCCTTGGTCGGCACTTCGAGGCGGGGTCGCCTCAATCGGCAATCGCCTCGCACGGACATGATGGACTGGCACCACACGTCGACCGGAATAGTCAGCATTGCTTTCGACTACGCTGAAGCACCAGGTCGTCCTTATTATGAAACAGCAAATCCATATTGCACTGTTCCGCAATCGAGGAATCGTAGATGAAAGCTGCCTCAAGCCGCCTGGCCTGCGCGCTTGTCCCTTTACAATCCTTCAGATAATCCTCGACGAATTTCCTCTGCAGCACGCGCTGTCCGAATGCCATCTGGCGTTGACCGTAACAGGTAGCGATATTTTGAGCGAAACGTTCGAGCGACGAAAAAATCTGCTCCGTCATTTGCGCGCTCGCAGGCGCGCCACACAACATCGCCGCGATGAAAAATCCTCGCGCCGCAATGCCTTTGATCGGGTAAGCCATGATTGTCTCGACAGTTGTCAGCTCATGCCGCAACACAGTGCTTGAAAACGCCTGGCTAGAACCTGTTGCGATCGTTGGCGGATGATCGTCGTTCGCAGCGCCCGGCAGATCAAGCCCGGACGACTTCAATGTGGTCTGGTTTTCCCATTGAAGCGGGCGACACGGCCAATGTCGGGGTTGCCGACGCAGGATGTCTGCTTCGCCGGCAGCGCTCGCATCGGTAGCTCGGAAGTCGATTCTGGATGAGACCGTGCCTGATCAGGGCACAGCGGGCGCCACGCGCCTGAGTTGATTCACTCACCTCACCAATCCCCGCGGGCCGCTCAATGCGGCCCTTTTCATTTCCAGGGCATACCTGGAGCTGCCCGTCTTCCGGCCATGGGCAAGCCGACACTCTCGATGGAGCGATTCGATGGTCACGCCTGCGACGGGCCTGTTCAAGTCGGTGGCATTCAAGGCGGAGAGCAGTTTCGGCACCTTGGCCGGGGCTTCCGGCGCGCAATATCTCCGCCGCACCCAGTCGACGCTGAACGCCGAGGCGGCGTTTTTTAAATCGGCGGAGATCAATCTCGATCGTCAGCTCCGCGATGCCCGCAAAGGCGCCAAAGGCATCAAGGGAAACATCAACGGCGAGCTCAGCCCCGGAACCTACAGTGTCTTTATGGCGGCGATGCTCGGTGCGGCGGCCGCATGGGCCAGCGCGGTCACGACCGGTGCCCAGACGGACATCACCGCAGCCGCCGGACCACCGGGTACCTTCACCACGGCAGGCTCGGTCAACTTCCTGACCCTAGGCTTCAAGGTCGGCGACCTCATCCGCTGCTCGGGCTGGACGACCACCGCGGCCGCCAACAATGCACGGAACTACCGGGTCACCGGTGTGACGGCGACGGTGCTGACGGTTGGCACGGCCGCGACCGGCGCCACCGGTCAGCCCGAGGCGGTTGCGGCCAAGGCGGCAGGCGATGCCGTCACCATCTTCCAGGCCGGAAAGAAGCTGATCACGCCGGCGTCGTCGCTGACCGATCTTTCCTTCACGATCGAGCACTGGCATTCGGACATCGGCAAGTCCGAGGCGTTCACCGGCTGCAAGCCGACGTCGATGGCGCTCAACATGCCGGCAACGGCAATCGCCACCGTTCAGTTCGGCTTCATGGGCCAGGACATCGTTGCCGGTACGACGCAGTACTTCACGACGCCGACCGCGCTCACCAGCGCCAACCTGACCGCCGGCGTCAACGGCAAGCTCTCGATCGACGGGGTCGACTTTGCGACCGTCACCGGACTTAGCCTCAACGTCAACGGCAACCACGCGGTCGAGGCCGTGGTTGGCTCTCAGCTCACCCCCGGCGTCTTCCCCGGTATTCTAGACGTCACCGGCCAGGTCACCGCGCTGTTCGACTCGACCACGCTCCGCGACGCCTTTCTTGCCGAGACCGAGGTCTCGCTCAACGCCGTGCTCGTGCTGACCTCGGCCCTCAACTCGGACTTCGTCCTCTTCAACATCCCGCGTCTCAAGTTCACCGGCTCGAGCAAGGACGACAAGTCGCAGGCGCTCGTGCAGACGCTGCCGTTCCAGGCGCTGCTCAACACCGCCGGCGGTTCTGGCATAAGCTCCAGTGCAACGACGCTGGAAATCATGGACAGCCTTGCCGCCTGATCCATGCGGCCCTGTGGCGCGGGCATGCGGAGGGGGCGCCACCGCCTCTCCGTAGGAGTCCAGTGTATTGACAATAGATATACGATCTCGCTATCACCTGTGTAGCTGTTGTCTAGACGAGGTCTCTTTTATGCGTGACGCCGCCATCAATCTCAGAGCGCTCCCTGAGCAGCGCGACCTGATCGATCAGGCCGCCCAGCTCCTTGGGAAAAACCGCTCCGACTTCATGCTCGAGGCCGCGTGCCAAAAGGCTCAGGCGGTCCTGCTCGACCAGGTCTTCTTCAAGCTCGACCACGACAAGTTCCGGCGCTTCAACAAGCTGCTGGACGCGCCTCCGGCCCGCAATCCGGGCCTTGAGCGCCTGATGGCCGTCAAGGCGCCGTGGGCCACGAAGTCTTGAAGCTGAAACTTCTGGCCCCGGCGGTCCTGATCTCCGACCACCGGGTGGATGGGTTCTCCTCTGGCGAGCCGGTGCTCGATGATTGGCTGAAGCGCCGCGCCCTGACCAATCAGGCGAGCGGTGCCAGCCGGACATTTGTCGTCGCCGACGCCGAGGGACGGGTCTTCGGCTACTACGCCCTGGCCGTCGGCGCCGTCGCCCACGACGCGGCAACGGGAACGGTTCGCCGCAACATGCCCGATCCGGTGCCGGTCATGGTGCTGGCTCGGCTGGCCGTGGATGTCAGCGCCCAGGGCGCCCATATCGGGGCAAGCCTGCTGCAAGACGCCGTCCAAAGGACGCTGACGGTGTCCAAGGAAGCCGGCGTGCGCGCCTTACTGGTACACGCGCTCAACGACAGGGCCCGCCAGTTCTATGAGCACTATGGGTTCCAGGCCTCACCGGTCGATGCGATGACCCTCATGTTGAGGCTGGCCGGGACGAAGACCTAAGACCGGAGACCCTCCGACCTACCGAGGTCGGGGACGATATCCGGCGGGCTGCTTAAGGCGGACCGCTCTCGACATCGGCACCCATTCCGACCTGTCCGATTGATCCTTGCCGCCGCCCCTCGGTCGCCGCGAGCGGGGAAGCCGTGCGCATTCGGCGCTTACCTGCATTTCGCCGATTCTGAAACCCCGGAGGAAAGACTGCCATGCTCGACCTCTCGACCCTCCGCGCCGCGGAGACGATGACGCTTGATATTCGCCATCCCACCACCGGCGATCTGACCGGCTGGATCTGGACCATCGCTGGGCCCGGACATCCGGCGACCGTCGCCTACCAGGAGAAGATGCAGCGCCGGCGTCTCAATGAGGAGAAGCTGAAGGAGCAGGCGCGGATCAACGGGCGTAAGTGGAAAGGCGACGATCGCGATCCCGACGAGGTCCGCCGCGACAATGTCGAGGCCGTCGCCGTCCGGGTCGTCGACTTCACCAAGGTCCGGCTCGATGGCCGCGATATCGGATATTCACCGGACGAGGTGATGACCCTCCTGCTCGATCCGAGCTTCGGCTGGCTGTTTGGCCAGGTGATCGAGTTCCTGATGGATGACGCGGCTTTTTTCTCACGCTCCGCCGCGAGCTCCTCGACCATGCCGAGCACGCCTTCTGGCTGATAAGGCCGGAGGAGGATGGCGGCACGGTCGGCGATCACCTGCGCGCGGCCGCCCGCCAGCATCACGCCGATGCCATCCGCCTGCTGAGAGGGCCGCCGCTGCCCCTGGCCGCCATGCCGGCCTGGTCTGCCTTCCACCGGATCCGGCAGCGGAAGGGCGGCGGCATGGGGCCCGCGCCGATCGAATGGCCGGACATCGACGCATTTGAGCGACGTGCGCGCTTCTCGCTCGTG
>CAZZLX010000011.1:0-22903 GCA_964655235.1 uncultured Rhizobium sp. | reverse complement strand
CCCCCCCCCCCCAGCCGCCGCTTTCCCTCGGTTGGCCGGGTCCGTCCCGGTGCGATTCGCCTCGAACGCGCGATCCGCGACCTCCACGGCATCCAGGCCGACGAATCGCCGGACGCCCGGCCCTGGCTCGACCACGGCGGCACCGCTTATGCCTTCCTGCCGGTCGAGGGCGAGGGTGTGCATCAGATCCCGGTCGGGCCCGTGCATGGCGCCATCATCGAGCCCGGCCATTTCCGCTTCCACGCCAACGGCGAGCTGATCGTCCGCCTCGAAGAGCGCCTCGGCTACGCGCACAAGGGCATCGAGGCGCTCGCCGTCGGGTGCACGCCGGCGGAGGCAGCGATGCTCGCTGCCCGTGTCTCCGGCGACTCGACCGTCGCGCATTCGCTGAGCTACGCGCGCGCGGTCGAACAGGCCCTCGGCGTCTCAGTGCCCACCCGCGCCGTGTTCGTCCGCGCGCTCATGGCCGAGCTCGAACGCATCGCCAATCACTTCGGCGATTTCGCCGCGATCTGCGGCGAAGCCGCCTTCGCCCTGATCCAAGCGCAGGCGACCATCGCACGCGAGCGCGTGCTGCAGGCCTGCGAGACCAGCTTCGGTCACCGGCTGATGATGGACCGCGTGGTTCCCGGCGGCGTCGCGGCGGACCTGCCGCCGGACGCACCGGCCCGGATCCAGCGCCTCGTCGACGACAGCGAGCGCACGCTGGCTCAGCTCTACCGGATCTACGAGAGCAAGCCGTCGCTGCTGGATCGCACGGTCTCGACCGGCGTCACCCTGAGCGAGCTGGTGCATCGCTTCGGTGCCGGCGGCTACGTCGGCCGCGCCGCCGGCCGTGCCGTTGATGCGCGCAAGAGTCCCGGCTATGCGCCCTACGACAGCCTCGATTTCGACGTGCCGCTCTCGCAGACGGCCGATGTCCACGCGCGGCTGACGATCCGCATCCAGGAGAAGCGCCAGTCGTTCCGGCTGATCCGCCAGATCCTCGAGCGCCTGCCGGACGGCGAGTTCCGCGTCGAGCTGCCGGTCGCCCGCGGCGAAGGCGTGGCGATGATCGAGTCCTTCCGCGGCGATGTCTTCACCTACGTTCGCCTCGACGACTCGGGCCGCATCGTTCGCTTTCATCCGCGCGATCCGTCCTGGTTCCAGTGGCCGCTACTGGAGGCGGCGGTCGAAGGCAACATCGTCGCCGACTTCCCGCTCATCAACAGAAGCTTCAACTGCTCCGCCGCCGGGCACGACCTGTGACCCAGGTCGAGCGGTTCGCGCTTGAGCATGTCGACGCTTTCCGCGCGCTGCACGCGACGTCCGGATGGTGCTCGTGCGTCGCCTGGTGGGTCGAGACCTGGGATGGCTGGGGTCGTCGCTCGGCCGAGGAGAACCGCGCGCTCCGCGACCGACTGACCGCGGACGGCATCTTCGACGGCTATCTCGCCTTTTCAGGCACGGATGCCGTCGGCTGGTGCCAGACACTGCCGCGCGACCGGCTGGTCAAGATCGGCCGCCAGTTCGAACTTGAGGCCGATCCTGGCACCTGGGCGATCGGCTGCTTCTTCATCCGTCCGACGCACCGGCGGCAGGGAATCGCGCGCGAACTGCTGCAGACGATCCTCGGCGACCTGCCGTCCCGCGGCGCGCGCCGGGTCGAGGCCTATCCGAAACGGACCGCCGGCAATGCCGGCGAACTCTGGAACGGGCCGGAGGCGCTGCTGCGCGCCCACGGCTTCACGACCGCGAAGGACGATCCGGTGCGGCCGGTCCTGGCGCGCGACCTCTAGGCGGCGGGGCGGGTCCAGCGCTCGACATGGCCTTCGGCCTCAGGGCGCTTCGCGTCCGGAGCCGGCGCTGCGATCGAACCGACATACATGAAGCCCACGATCTGGTCGGCGTCGGCGAGACCGAGCTCGCGCTTGACCTGGGCGTCGTAGGCCGGCGCGCCGGTCTTCCAGTAGACGCCGTAGCCCTGGGCGTGGAGGGCCAGCCAGAAGTTCTGGGTGGCGGCGCCGGCGGCGAGCAGCTGCTCGACCTCGGGGATCTTCGGGTGCTGGGGCTGGATCTTGGCAACGGCGACGACGATCGTCGGCGCGCGGAACGCCTTCTCGTGCTCGCGCTTCAGCATCTCTTCGTTGGCATCGGGCTGCTGGCGCTTGAGGCAGCGCGCCATCACGTCACCGAACGCCGCGCGTGCCTCGCTGTCGATCACGAGAAAGCGCCAGGGCTTGAGCTTGCCGTGGTCGGGCGCGCGCACCGCGGCGGCCATCGCCTTGTCGAGCGCGTCCTTCGTCGGCGCCGGCTCCGCCAGCTTGCTGGGCGAGCGGCGGCTCATGAGGTTCTCGAGCGCTTCCATGAATTGAACTCCGTCTCTCGAATTGGCCGAGCCCTATAGCATGAAATCGAGGTTTTGCGCCCCGTTCCGTCTCTGGATCGGCTGTTGTCGCATCACCGACCGCCCATGCTAGCGTGCAGGGGATTTCGACAGGAGGACGCTCCGTTGCGCGACAATCCGATCAAGGCCCGCATCGCCAAGGGCGGCTTCGCCTACGGCACCATGGCCTTCGAGTTCTTCACGCCGAGCCTGGCGCAGATCTGCAAGACCGCCGGCGCCGAATTCATCATCTACGACATGGAGCACAGCGCGGTCTCGATCGAGACGATCCGCGAGCAGATCTCCTATTGCCGCGGCATCGGGTTGATCCCGATGGTGCGCGTGCCGGCGACCCAATACGACTATATCTCGCGCGTGCTCGATGCCGGCGCCATGGGCGTCATGGTGCCGATGGTCGAGACCAAGGAGCAGGCCGAGTTCATCGTGCAGTCGACGCGTTATCCCCCGGTCGGCCGGCGCGGCGCGGCCTTCGGCTTCGCCCATGACGACTTCGAAGGCGGCTCGGTCACCGACAAGATCAAGGCGGCCCACGACCGCACGATGGTCATCTGCCTGATCGAGACCGCGAAGGGCATCGAGAACGCGGATGCGATCGCCGCGGTACCGGGCGTCGACGTCTGCTGGCTCGGCCATTTCGACCTGTCGAACTTCATGGGCATTCCCGCCGCCTTCAAGGACAAGCGGTTTCTCGCCGCGGTCGACAAGCTGTTGGCCGCCTGCGCCAAGCACAAGAAGACCCCGGGCTTCATGGCCGGCGACCAGACCTGGGCCGAGGACTACATGGGCAAGGGCTTCCGCCTGATGGCGGCCAGCGTCGACGCCCACCTGCTGCAGGCGGCGCTCAGGAAGGAGATCGACGGGATGAAGCAGATCGCGTCAGCCAAGGGCGCAAGGCGGCCAAGAAAGTAAGGCCGGCACAGGCGAACAGCACGACCCAGCCGGGCCTCTCGCCGACCAGCACCCAGTTGGCCTCGAACACGCGCCGCCACGGAATGCCGGTGAAGAGACCGTAGCCCGCGGCCTCGCCGGCAGCGGTGAGCGCCGCGACCGCGACCGAGAGCAGCGCCAGCCTGAGGAGGTTCGGCATCGAACCGCGTGCGAGCATCCGGTAGCCCATCAGCCAGGCGAACATGCCGGCGTAAACCGTGGCCTCGCTGACGTTCAGCTTGGTCTGCATGACGTGATGGGCCAGCGCCAGAGCGCCGGCCGGATACACCGCCCAATGCAGCCGCTGCCAGCGCTTGCCGCCGAGACGGCGCACCATCGCGTCGGTCGAAGTCAGCGCCAATGCCAGCAGGATCAGGAACGTCACGAAGCCGATCGTGAGGTAAAGACGGAGCACGATCTCCTGGACGATGAAACCTGGGCGGAAGCCGCTGTCGACGATGAAGAAGAAGAAATGGATCAGCGCGTAAACGAATGCGGCGACGCCGACCATCCGGCGCACGGTGACCAACTCGGACCGCCTCAGGATCTGACGGACCGGCGTGATCGCGAGCGAGATCAGCAGGAGCCGGATCGCCCACAGCCCGGTCGCGTGGATGATCTCGTTCAGATACCGCGGTCCGAGCGCGCCCGTCTGGTAATCCCAGGCGATGCCGAGACCCGGAACGAACAGGGCCACGAACACCGCCGCCTTCAGCGGCGCGAAGCGGCCGGCCCGGTCGCGCCACGGCAGGCGCCACGCGGACGGACGATCGGGGCGGACGGCAGAGGGGGTTGGCGTGTCGATGACCGGCTCCAGGGAACGCGGATGCCTATAGCATGAATCTGCTACCCTGCCCGGCGAGCAGGCCATCACGGGGGCGCGAGTGGCCAGGGACCGGCTGATCGTGGCGATCGCCGGCGACTCGGGAGCCGTCTACGGCGTCCGGGCGCTGGAAGCGCTGAGGCGTAACGGATCGTTCGAGACGCATCTGATCGTCGACCGGGCGGCGATCGGGGCGCTGTCGTCCGAGGCCGGCCTCACGCCGTCGAGGATCGGCAGGCTCGCCGACGTCACCCATGATGCCGAGGCGTGCGACGCGGCACCCTTCGCGCCGGGATTCGAAACCAGGGGGCTTCTGGTCGCTCCCTGCTCGATGGAAACTCTTCGCCTGATCGCCGACGAGGACGAGGTGAGCCTCGTCGCACGTGCCGCCGGGCTCTGCCTGAGGGCGCAGCGGCGGGTGGCGCTGCTGGTGCCCGAGACGCCGCTCGATCTTCCGAAGATCCAGCTGATGGCGACGGCCGCGCGGCGCGGCTGCGTGATCGTGCCGCCGGTGCCGGCCTTCTATCATCGGCCGAGGACGATCGACGACATCGTCGACCAGACCGTCGGACGCGCACTCGACCTGTTCGACATCGACGCCGGGCTGGTCCGCCGCTGGACGGAAAACGATCCTTCCGCACCATGAGCTCCCTCGTCGTCGTCCGCGACACCAGGCTCAAGGATCTGCTCGTCTACTGGGAGATGAAGCGGCGTGGACGCCAGATGCCGGAAGCGGGAGACCTGTCGCCGGTCGATCTGGGATTCATCCTGCCGAACATGCTGTGGGTCGAGATCGAGCACGAGCCTCGGCGCTATCGCTACCGTCGCGTCGGCGCCGAGCTCGAACGCATCTACGGGTCTTCGGTCGAAGGCATGTACATCGATGAGATGCCGGGCTTCATGTACCGGCGCATCGCGACTCGCGCCTATGCCGAGGTCGTGGACGGGCGCGAGCCCGTCTGCCGCATCCAAAGCTTCTCGATGGTGTCCTGGTTTGCGAAATACGAGCGCCTGCTGCTGCCGGTGACGGCAGGCGGCGACCGGGTCGACGTGGTGCTGGGCGCGATCGTGCCGGAGTTCGGCCCTAGGAAATCCTGAGGCGTGCTAAGCTTCGGCATCTGCTAACCCATTGATTTCGAGATAAATCCCGGATGTCCGCGCAGGGCGTCACCGACGAGCTGGAAGAGCTTCGCCTCCGCCTCGAGGCGGAAGTGCGGGCGCGCGAGGAGGCCGAAGCCCTGCTCGATGCGCGCACGATGGAACTCCACGCCGCCAATCGGGCGCTCTGCAGCACGCTCGACACCCTCGAGCAGCAGATCGAGGTCCGGACCTTCGAGCTGCAGCAGGCGATGGAGAAGGCGACGTCCGCCAACCGCGCCAAGTCGGACTTCATCGCCACCATCAGCCACGAGATCCGCACGCCGATGAACGGCATCATCGGGATGAGTGGCCTCCTGATTAGCGAGCCGTTGTCGCCCGAGCAGGGCGACTACGCGCGCACCATCCATAATTCCGCGACGGCACTGCTCGCCGTCATCAATGACGTGCTCGACTTCTCCAAGGTGGAGGCGCGACGCGTCGAGCTCGAGTCGGTGGCGTTCGCATTGCACCCGCTGATCGAAGGTGTGGTCGAGACCATCGCGCCGGTCGCCTACGCCAAGGGGCTGGAAGTCGTCTCGATCATGCCACCTGACCTTCCGCCGCACGTCGTCGGCGATCCTGGCCGTCTGCGTCAGGCACTGCTCAATCTGGCGAGCAACGCGGTCAAGTTCACCGAGGCCGGATCGGTCCGCATCGAATCTTCCTGGCGGCGCCAGGACGGGAATCGCGCCGAGTTGCGCTTCGAGGTGGTCGACACCGGCATCGGCGTCGCCGCCGACGATCTGGTCCGCATCTTCGAGACCTTCACCCAGGCGGACACCTCGATAACCCGCCGCTTCGGCGGCACCGGCCTGGGCCTCGGCATCGCCCGTCAGCTGGTCGAGCTGATGGGAGGCAAGCTCACCGCCGAGAGCCACCCCAGCCGCGGGAGCCGGTTCAAGATCGTCGTGACGTTGCCGGTCGCACCCGGCGGCGCACGCGAGGTCCACCCCGCCCTGCCCGACCTCCGGACGCTCGTCGTCTCCGGCGGCGACGGCTCCGGGGAAGCGCTGGTCTATGCGCTCGCCGCCTGGCGCGTCCCAGTCGAGATCGCCAAGGACGCGATCTCGGCGATGGACCTGCTGCGCCGCGCCGAGCAGGAGCGCCGGCCGTTCGGGCTCGCGATCCTCGACCGCGGCCTCAAAGGCGTCGACGGTGAGCAGCTGGCGCACCTGATCCGGCGCGAGCCCGGCCTCACCCCACCGAAGCTGCTCCTGATCGTGCCGCCCGGCGGCGCCGCGATCCGCGAGATCGACGGCATCGTGGTCAAGCCGATACGCCAGTCGCCGCTCTACAACGCGATCGTGCAGACGATCGACGAAGAGCCCCGTCCGGCGAATACCGCGGTGGAGAAGCTGCCGGAGGACCGCCGCCTCAAGATCCTGGTGGTCGACGACACCTCGACCAATCTCCGCGTCGCCGGCAAGCTTCTGGAGAAGTTCGGCCACGCCGTCGACCTTGCCGTCTCGGGACATGAGGCGGTTTCGGCCGCAGCCAAGACCTCCTACGACCTGATCTTCATGGACCTGCACATGCCGGAGATGGACGGCTTCACCGCCATCGGCCGGATCCGCGCCATGGCCGGCAACGACGGGCGCGTGCCCGTCGTGGCGCTGACTGCGAACGTGACCGACGGCATCTCGGAGCGCTGCCGCAAGGCGGGCTTCGACGGCTATCTTTCGAAGCCGCTGATCCCGGACGACCTGAAGGGCGCCGTCGCGCGCCACGCACGCCCGCGCTCCGAACGCGAGGCGACGGAGATGCCGAGCGTGCTGAGCCAGCTTGTCCGGCATCTCGGCGAGGAGACCGTCGCCGGCCTGATCCAGGAGTTCCGCGCGGTCGCGCCCCGGCGCCTCGCCGCCGCCGCCAGCGCGATCGCGGCCGGCGACGTCGGCGCGGTCAGGATCGCGGTGCACCAGCTTTCGGGCACCGCCGCTTATCTCGGCCTCGCCGAGATCGTCGGCGTCGCGCGCTCGATCGAAGCCGCCTGCGAGGAGGACGATCGCGACCAGGCCCGCCGCGGCGTCGAACGGCTGCCCGAGGCGATCGCGGCTGCCGAGAGACAGCTGCTCCAGGGCCGCTTCGCCGGGCTTGGTGCGCCGGCCCTTAGGACTATATAGGCAGCGATCATGGCAAGCGGCCTCGTCCTCCTGATCGAAGACGATCCCTACCAGCAGCGCCTCTACACCAAGGCGCTGGAAAGTGCCGGATATCTGGTCGCGTCGGGCGACAAGGGGGAGATGGCGCCGCGCCTCTGCGACCTGAACGGTCCGCGGCTCATCATCCTCGACATCAATCTGCCGGGCATCAGCGGCATCGAGACCTGCCGGCGCATCCGCCAGCAGTACTCGATGGGCGTGCCGATCCTCTTCGTCACCAGCACCGACAAGCTCGACGTGATGCGCGAATGCATCGAGGCCGGCGGCGACGACTTCATGGTCAAGGGCAAGAGCATCCAGACCTATCTCGAGCGCGTCGGCTACTGGATGAACCGCCGCTGCCTGTCGAAGGAGGAGCGTGCGGCGGTCCTGAAGAAGGTCGGATCGCGCGTGCCGGCCGCAGAGGGCAAGGCGCCGGAACCCGGCTCGTACAAGCTGGACTGGCAGGCCGTGGCCGGCATGGTCGCCTTCGTCGACGAGGCGCTCGCCGGGGCGCCGCCGGAGCTGGGGAAGCAGGCGAGCGAGAAGTTCGCGCTGCTGGGATACGCCGCGGGCGTGGTCAACGCGCTCGCCAACTCGAACCTCGACGTGAAGGTCGCATTCGCCTCCTACCTCCGCGCCCTGCTCGAGGAGACGAAGCTCCTGGCGCCGAAGGAGATCGAGGTCTCGGTCGGCAAGTGGCACACGATGTACCGGATCGCCGCCTTCGCCGAGGCCTGCCGCAAGGGTGAGGAGGACTTCGGCCGGCGCCTTCAGGGCGCCGCCGATTCGCGGCCCACCCCGATCACGACGCTGCTCTCGCCGACGTGAGCGGCCCGCCAATCCCCTGAAAACAAAGCGCCCCGGGCGACAAGTCGTCCGGGGCGAGAGGAGGATAGATCAATGCGCGCCCTCAGAGTGGCACGATAAGTATTCATTTACCATATCTTTTTTTACGAGCGTTTATCGAGGCGCGCTTTCCTTCCGGGTCAGCGGGATCGCCAGCAGCATGGCCACCAGAAAGGCCGTGGCGACGGTGAGGAAACCGTCCTGGAAGGCCATCCAGTTGGCCTTCGCCATGATCACCCGGCCCAGATATTCGAGGTGGCTGGCAGTCGTCTCGACGCCCGCGAGCCCCCCTTTGGCCAGCAGGCCGTCGAGACGCCCCAGCAGCGTGTGGGTCGTCTGGTTGTCCCAGGTCTGGGTCTGGGTCAGCTGGCTCGCATGGCTCGCGGTGCGCTGGTCGACGAGCACCGCCAGCACGTTGACCCCGACCGCGGCTCCGACCATGCGCGTGAAGTTGAGCGTGCCCGCGCCGAACGGAACCAGCTCGGGCCTCAGCGACTGCAGCGAGCCGATCGAAAGCGAAGGAAAGACGAATCCCAGACCGATGCGCCCGAGCGTGAGCCAGAGCGCCAGCGTCCAGAAGTCGGTGTCGAAGTCGGCCTTGGCGAACTCGAAGGTGCTGATCGCGAAGGCGAGGAGCCCGAACAGGATCGGCCAGCCGGGCCGCACCCGCGTTACCAGCCGCCCGGCGATCGGAAAGATCACGAGCTGCGCCAGGCCCGCCGGCAACAGCATCAATCCCGCCTTGACCGCGGTGAAGCCGCAGACGGTCTGTGCGAAGATCGGCAGCAGGTAGGTCGAGCCGAAGAAGCCGGCGCCGAACACCAGCGAAACGATCGCGGACGCGGCGTAGGTGCGGCTGGTGAAGAGCTCGAGGTTGACGAGTGGCCTGGCGGAGCTCAGCTCGCGCGCGATGAAGGCGAGGCACGCCGCCGCGCCAACCAGAAGCGAGCCGGTCACATAGACCGACTCCCAGCCGAGCCGCTGGCCGTTTGAGAGTCCGTTCAGGAGACCTCCGACCGTCGTCACCATGAGCAGCAGGCTCTGCCAGTTGAGCGTCTGGCGCACCGCATTCGGATCGCGGTCGGGCACGAAGCGTAGCGCCAGCGCGGTCGCGATCAGCGGCAGCGGCAGGGTCGCGGTGAAGACGTAGCGCCAGCCGAGATTGTCGACGATGAAGCCGCCGATCGTCGGGCCAAGCGCCGGCCCGAGCACGACGCCCATGCCGAACAGGCCCATGGCGACGCCGCGCTCGTGCGGCTTGAAGGTCATGAAAGTGACGCTCATCGCCATCGGCTGCAGCAGGCCGGCGCAGGCCCCCTGGATCACGCGCGCCATCACGACGGTCTCGTAGGTCGGCGCCACCTCGCCGATGATCGAGGCGCCGGCGAAGATCAGCATCGCCGAGATGAAGCTGTTGCGCGCGCCGAGGTTGGAGAGAAACCAGGCGTTCAGCAGCATCGACACGGTCATCGCTGAGAGGAAGCCCGACGACATCCAGTGCGCGCGGTCCTGGCCGATGCCGAAGGCGCCCATCACGTCGGGGATCGCGATGTTCGCCATCGTCGACGACATGACGGTGCCGAGCAGGCCCATCATCACCGTGAACATCGTGATCCAGCGGAAGAGGCCGGCCGAAGCCGCCGAGACGGGCGCTGGCGTTGGGGGCGTCGCGGGCTGGACGGCGGCGGTCATCTCAAGTCGACGTAGACCTCGACCATCATGCCCGGACGCAACCGGCCGTCGCGCTGCTGGATCGCGATCCTGACAGGCAGGCGCTGCGTGACCTTGGTGAAGTTTCCAGTCGGGTTCGGCGTCGGCAGCAGCGCGAACTCGCTGGTCGCGGCATGGCCGATGCGCTCGATCTTGCCCTCGAACTTTTCGTCCGGATAGGCATCGACCGTGACGTGCACGGGCTGGCCCAAGGTCAGGCGGCGGATGTCGGTCTCGCGGAACCGCGCCTCGATCCAGATCTTCTGCGGGTCGTGGATCAGGGCGACACGCTGCCCGGCCGACGCGTATTCGCCGGTGGAGACGAAGGTACGGCTGACCACGCCATCGATCGGGCTCATCACCTGGCGGCGGTCGATTTCGGCCTTCTGGCTGTCGATGCGGGCGAGGATCTCCTGGCGCTTGGCGGCCAGCGTCGCGCGCTCGGACTTCAGCACCTCGAGCCGCTGGCGGTCGGCCTTCGCCTCGGCGAGCTGGCCTTCGGCGGTCTTCACCTGAGCGCCGGTGCGCGCCATCTCCTGCTGCTGCTTCAGGAAGTCGGCACGCGTTCGGTCGACACGGCTTGCGGTGATCGCGGCGCCGCCCTGCAGCGCCTGGGTGCGCTGGAACTCGGACTCGGCGAAGCGAAGCTCCTGCCCCGCGACCTCTCGGCCGGCGCGCGCCTCGGCCAGCCTCGACTCCGACGAGGCGACGCGCGTCGCGGTGGAGCGGTCGACCAGCGCGATCTCGGAATCGATGCGGTCGAGTGCCGTGTCGGCGCTCACCATCTCGGCCTCGAACTCGGCGAGCTTGAGCCGCGCCAGGTTCGAATCGACCATCGCCACGACCTGCCCTGCCCTGACCCGGTCTCCCTCCTCGACCGGCCGGCTCAGCACCAGGCCGTCGACGCGGCTCGCCACCGTGATCATGTCGGCGACGACGCGGGCGTCGGTCTCGTGCACATAGAGGAGCGTCGTGCGGGCCCAGTTCGCGCCCCACAGGAAGATGCCGCCCGCGACGACGGCCAAGATCATCAGTCGGGCGAGCGGACGGCGTCGGGCAGTCGGCACGGAAATCGGCGGCGCGGGCGTCGTGGTCGCCCGCGGGCTTGAACCCGGGGAGCTGTCGGCACTCATGAACGGCGTCTAGGCTCAAATGGGAGGAGTACCTCCTATTAGAGCCCCCTCGCCGGGGCTTGGCAACAATTCCGCAAGGTCAATCCGGGAATTGCGCGCCTCATCGTGGCGGATCGAAGGTGCCGTGCTCCGCCGGGATGTTGATCTCGATCGCCTCGAGGTCGTCGGACCGGCCGACGACGTTGTGCGGCACACCCGTCGGCTGGCTGATGCACGATCCCGCTTCCACCGTCACCGGCTCGGCCATGCCCTCGTAGGCGAAACGGACCCAGCCGCGGATCACGAAGACGATGTGGGCGTCCATGTCGTGCCAGTGCCAGCCCGTCTCCTTGTCGAAGGGCGCGATCGCCCGGGTGTGCTTCATCAGGACGCGCCCCCGGGTCGCATCCGCGATGCCGAGGTCGCGATACTCGGTCGTGGCCTTGCCCGCCTCGCGCGCGCAAGGCCGGCTCTCGAGCGTGACCAGCGAGAAGGCGGAGACGGCGTCGGCGAGGCCGCGCGGGCCGGCATAGCGCTGAGCGGTCATGCGGTCGATCCTCCCTATGAGGCGACGCTAACAGAAGAAAGGCGGCCCTCGAAGGACCGCCTTTCCAACGTCCCGCACTTGGGGTAGCGCTAATAAGGACAGGCCGTGGTCACGCCGGGACGCGGCACGTCCCAGGGATTGCACGGCTTCTGCGTGACGACCGTGGTCGCCGAATAGGCCGGCACCGGCGCCGGCACATAGGCGACGCCGGCGTTCGCATAAGTGGTGGTGGTGGTCGTGCCGACCGGGGATGTCGTCGTGTAAGTCGTGGCCGTCTGTGCCGGCGCTGGGACCGTCACATAGGCGGGCGCCGGGTAGTACGTGGTGGTCGCGGTGAACGACTGCGCATTGTTGAACATGCGCGCGTCGAGCGTGTTCTGGCGCGTATCGTCGCCTTCGCCGCCCTGGGCCAGCACCGGCGTGGCGCCGAACGAGGTCGCCGCGATCACGGCGCCCAATGCCAGCGCCAACGTCCACGTGCCGGGAGGGGTGATAGGCATGGGTATCTCCTGTGTCGAATGCTGTCGTGGGATGGAACGGACGGCAGCGGCTCTCAGGTGCCGCTATGCAACGTCACGAAAGACGGCAGGCCTGCTTGCCTGCCGTCTTCCGCCATCGCTATTAGCGATTGCTGTAGATCGTCGTCGTACCCGGCGCGACGTAGTAGGTGGTGCCAGGCGCCACGTAGGTCGGCGCCGGCGTCACGTAGGTGGTCGTCGTGGTCGTGCTGCCTGGCGGCACATAGGCGGTGCTGGGCTGGACGACCTGCGGCACGAAGCTCGGATCGGGCGTCGCCGGCGGCGGGACATAAGGACCCGGGCGCACGTACACGCCCACGCCGCCGAGGCCAGTCGGAGGCGTGTGATACGTCGTCCCCGGATAGGTCGTGGTGTAGCTGTAGGAGTAGCCGTAGTCGTTCTGCGCCATGGCCGGCACCGCGGCCAGCGCCGTGGTGGCGATTAGCGCGCCGAGCGCGATGGCGAGGGTGCGTTTACGCATGGTGGATCTCCTTCCTAGTCGGCCCGGCTGATGTAACAACGACCGGGCTGATCGGAAGGGATCGCTCACAAAGGTCACACGGCTTCAAAACACGCGAAGCGATGGAACCTTTCGGCATCCGCCATGAAAAGGGCGGCACGCCGGCCGCCCTTTTGTCCTATCCGCGGAAGTAGAGGCTGAAGCCCGGCCGCGGCGGCGGATAGTAGTAGGCCGGCGGCGGAGGAGGCGGGTAGTAGACCACCGGCGGACGAGGCCGGTAGTAGTAGGGTCGATAATAGTGACGATGGCGCCAGCGGTCGTACCGCCAGTCGTGATCGGCCTGGACCTGGATAACAGTCTGAGCGGAAGCCGGCGCTGCGACGCCGAGCGTCGAGACGGCGACGACGCCGCCGAGAGCCAGAGCGACGAGAGATGCACGCATCGGGGACCTCGCGTTTGGATACGAGGTGAAGATGAGCATCGGATCGCGGCGGCATGAAGGCATTCACATCGCGTCACTGGTTTGTCACGCAATACCGCGCACCTTGGCGTGCATCGGAGCGGTCGCTGCCGCCGAATGCACGCGAAGCCGAAACGTCTCTTCAGCGAACGGGGATGAACTCGCGGTCGAGCTTCTCGAGCAGCCGTGAATCGGTGAAGTCGCGGATCGCCGACGATGCCCCGCTCCCGCGCAGCGAGGCCTCGTCGAGTCCGGTCAGCATCCCGACTGTCTCGATGCCGGCCGCATGCGCCGCGGCGACGCCCGATCGCGAGTCCTCGAAGGCGAGCGCGCGCGATGCCTCGGCGCCGAGACGATCGAGTGCCGTGAGGTAGGGAAGCGGGTCGGGCTTGCCGCGGCCAAGCTCGTCGCCGAGCACGAGGACCGGGAAGCGATCGGACAGCCCGAGCCCCGAGAGCATCATCTCGGCATTCGCGCGCGGCGCGTTGGTCACGACCGCACATTTGACGTCGTGCCGCGCCGCCCAGGCCAGCAGATCGATGAGGCCGGGAAGCGGCTTCATCGTTTTAATTAGGGACCGGAACAGGCGCTCCTTCTCGTCGGCGAGCGCGCGATGGTGCTCGACCGGCTCGCCGGGAAACATCCACGCCATGATCGCCTCGTTGGCGGCGCCCATGATGCGAGATTTGTAGTCGCCATGGCTGATCGACCGCCCCATCGGCGCCAGCAGGTCCTGGTAGGCCTGGACGTGAAGCGCGTCGGTGTCGGTGAGCGTGCCGTCGAGATCGAACAGCAGCGTGTCGCGGAGTCGGAACATCGCCTATTGGAGCGTGATGCGGTTCACGCTCGCGCCGTCCGCCGCACGCGCGCCGCGTACGAGAACCTTGGCACCGGCCGTCACCAGGCTCCTGTCGACCGTCTCGATGCGCGTGACGGGGATCCCGGGATCTACGACGAGCTCCGACACGCCGCCCTCGAACCTGACCTGGATGGTGTTGCTGCCATTGACGATCGCAGCGCCGGTCACCGTGGCGTTGGTCATCGTCTGGCTCGGATCGCTCATCGGCCGCTGCCCCTCGCCGACGCCGCGAAGCGCTTCCGGAAAGATACGGAGCTCGGTCGAATGGAGCTTGCGGTCGGTCCCGCGCATGGCGGCCGAGGCGATGAAGTCGTTCGGCTTGATGTCGGCGAGCGTGACGGCCCTGCTCCGGAGGACGAGAACATCAGGCGCGAGCCTGAAGGTCTCCACGCCGCCGCCTTCCGCCTTCACGGAGATCGACGTCGCATCGATCTTCTCGACCGTGCCTGCGACGCTGACGACGTTGCTGCCTTGAGCCAGCGACGGCCCGGCAGCAAAAGCCAGGAGAGTCGCGAGAAGCAGGGATATGGCGTTCATGGTTTGACTCGTCCTCTGGTGCCCGGTCAAGGCAGCCACGGGTTTCCCAATAGACTAAGTGCTTGAAGAAATTGGCGGACCCGACACGATTCGAACGTGCGACCTTTGCCTTCGGAGGGCAACGCTCTATCCAGCTGAGCTACGGGTCCTCACCCGGGCGGGAACCTACCGCAGAGCTTCTCCGCACGCAACGCAGGCGCCCGCCCGGCTTCGGCGCGATCGATCTCCGCCGCCGACGGCACTGGCCGCGCAGGGTTGGCCATGAAGGCCGCGATGTCGTCGATCGGCTCGCGCCCGGCCAGATCCCGGGTCAGCATGTGATGTCCCTCGGGATAGAGGACGATGCGCCAGGCGCCGGCAGGCGCGGACGGCAGGCTCCGGATCATCCGACAGGTGGGCTTCTTGGGCACGACGTCGTCGGCGTCGCCGTAGAGGATGAGTGCCGGGCCGGTGAGCGTCGGCGCGGCCTCGAGCCCTTCGTCCATGAGGCGCACGAGGCCGCGGATCGCGTCCACCCGCGTTTCCTTGATGATCAAGGGATCGTTGGAGAGCCGGCGCAGCATCGCGTTGTTGTCGGACGGCGTGATCGGCAATCCGGCACCGCTCATCGGCCACCAGGGAATGGTGTGCGAGAACAGCCAGAGAGGCCCCGTCTGCCAGAACGGCATCGTCGACGCACCCCAGACCGCCGGCGCGATGAGCACCACGCCGTCGACGTCGGGCTTCGGCGCCTGCGCGTGCGCAGCGAGCACCACGGCACCGCCCATGCTCTCGCCGATCGCGAACACCGGAAGCCCCGGATGCTTCGCGCGCACGAGCGCCACCGCGGTCCGGTAGTCGTCGATCATCGCAGTGCTGCCGTGCCAGAGCTTGGCGCTCTTGGTCGCGCCGAAGCCGCGCTGGTCGTAGGCGTAGACCGCGATACCGCGCTCGGCGAGCTCGCTGCCGACCTCGGAGAACGCCATCCGGTAGTCGTTGAAGCCGTGCAGCGCCACCGCGACCGCCCACGGCCGCGCCGACGCCGACTGCCAGAGCCTGAGCGGCAGCTCGGTGCCGTCGGCCGCGACGATGAGGTGATCCTCGAGCCTCGCCTCGCCCGCCGGGCCTGGCGGCGGCGCCACCACGACCGGCGCGCAGGCGGCCAGCAGCAGCGCGAAAAGGAACGCGACGCGGGTCAGTCGGCGGCGTCCGGCTTGCGGGTGAGCTGGAGGAAGATGTCCTCCAGATCCGATTCGACGGTGCTGAGGTCGTGGATCACGACCCCGTCCTCCGCTGCCGCCGCCAAGATGCGCGCGACCGGCGTCTGGCTCGGGCGGTAGTGGACGGCGATCCGCCTGGGGCTCGCCAGCGTCGCACCCAGCCCGGCGAGCGCCGGTGGCACCGCCGGAAGGTCGTGATCGACCATCAGCTCCACCGTCTTGGTGTCGAGGCGCGAGATCAGCGCCGCGGTCGTATCATTGGCGACTAGCTTGCCGTGATTGATGATCGCGATCCGGTCGCAGAGCTCCTCCGCCTCCTCGAGATAGTGCGTGGTGAGCAGGATCGTCACGCCTTCCTGGTTCAGCCGCCGTACATAGGTCCAGAGCTGGCGCCGGAGTTCCACGTCAACGCCAGCGGTCGGCTCGTCGAGCACCAGCACCGGCGGCGCATGCACCATCGCCTTGGCGACCAGGAGGCGTCGGCGCATGCCGCCCGACATCGCCCGCGCATAGGCGTCGGCCTGGGGCGTGAGGCCCACGGCCTCCAGGATCTCGGCGGTGCGCCGCTCAGACTTCGGCACGCCGTAGAGGCCGGCGTGGAGGTCCAGCAGCTGGCGGGGCGTGAAGAAGGGATCGAGGTTGAGCTCCTGCGGCACGATGCCGATCGCGCCGCGCGCGCGCCTCGGGTCCTTGTCTATGTCGATGCCCCAGACCTCGGCATGGCCCGAGGTCTTGAGCACGAGCCCGGCAAGGATGTTGATCAGCGTCGACTTGCCGGCGCCGTTCGGCCCGAGAAGCCCGAACAGGCTGCCGCGCGGTATCGCCAGGTCGACGCCCTGGAGCGCCTGCTTCGGCCCGCGCTTGCCGGAGGCCGGATAGGTCTTGGTGAGGGCGGAAACGGCGACGGCGTGCTGGGGCTGAGTCATTCGGGAGCTTCGCGGGGTTGGCGTGCGTGGGGTTGCCTGGGGCGCGCCTTCGGCTATCATCCGCCGCCGTCCCGGTCAAACCGTCGCCGGCGCATCAGAAGGGTCGAACATGCAGCCGCTCGAAACCATCGTCATCGAGGAACCGGTCGTCGCCTGCGACGGCGGCAACGGCCCGCTCGGCCATCCCCGCGTGTTCCTCAACATGGGCGACAAGCGCGCAATCGACTGCCCCTATTGCGGCCGGCACTACGTGCTGAAGGAAGGCGCGGTCGCTCACGCCGCGCACTGACGTTTTGGCCGATTCCCATCTCTACCTGGTCGACGGCTCGGGATTCATCTTCCGGGCCTTCCATGCGCTGCCGCCGCTGAACGCCCCCGACGGCACGCCGTCGAACGCGGTCTTCGGTTTCTGCCAGATGCTGAACCGGCTGACCCAGGACGTACATGCGCCGTACCTAGCGGTGATCTTCGACGCCGGGCGCAAGAGCTTCCGCAACGACTTCTACGCCGACTACAAGGCGCACCGGCCGGAACCGCCGCCGGAGCTGGTCCCGCAATTTGCGCTGATCCGGGATGCGACCCGCGCCTTCAACGTGCCTTCGATCGAGCTGCCGGGATACGAGGCCGACGACCTGATCGCCGCGTATGCCAAGGCCGCCGTCGCCGCCGGCCACAAGGTCACGATCGTCTCCTCCGACAAGGACCTGATGCAGCTGGTCAACGACGCGGTCGAGATGTACGACCCGATCAAGCTGAAGCGCATCGGCCGCGAGGAGGTCGTCGAGAAGTTCGGCGTGCAGCCGGAGAAAGTCGTCGACGTCCAGGCACTGACCGGCGATCCGACCGACAACGTGCCGGGCGTGCCCGGCATCGGCGTCAAGACCGCGTCCCAGCTGATCACCGAGTACGGCGACCTCGACACGCTGCTGGCGCGCGCCGGCGAGATCAAGCAGCCGAAGCGCCGCGAGACGCTGCTCGAGAACAAGGAGAAGGCGCTGATCTCGCGCCGCCTGGTCCAGCTCGACGCCGACGCGCCGCTGCCCGAGCCGATCGACGCCTTCGGGGTCAAGGCGCCGGAGCGCCAGGTCCTGCGCGACTTCTTCGTGCGCATGGGCTTCACGCGGCTGATCGCGAAGCTCGACGGCGCACCCGATGCAGGCAAGCCCGCCGCGACCGCGCCGGCGGCGACCCCGGCTGTCGCCGCGCCGGGCAAGCCGGAGCTCAACTACGAGCTGGTGCAGTCGCTCGACCGCCTGAAGCACTGGGTCGCGCGCGCGACCGAGGCCGGTATCGTCGCGATCGACGTCGAGGCGACGGCGCTCGACCCGACCCGCGCCGACCTTATCGGCATCGCGCTCGCGCTCAAGCCGGGAGACGCCTGCTACGTGCCGCTCGGGCATCGTCCGGCCGGCGGTGACCTGCTCGCCGAGAAGCCGCCGCAGGTTCCGGTCGCCGACGCGGTTACCACGCTCAAGCCGATGCTGGAGAGCCCTGCGGTCCTCAAGATCGGCCACGACATCAAGTTCGATGCGCTGGTGCTGCAGCGCTACGGCATCGCCATGACCGCTGTCGACGACACGCGGCTGATCTCTTTCGTGCTCGACGCGGGCTCGCACGGGCATTCGACCGACGAGCTGTCGGTGATGCACCTCGAGCACAAGACGATCAGCACCGACGAGGTCACCGGCACCGGCAAGACCCGCCTCGACTTCGCCGAGGTCGCCCTCGACAAGGCGCTGACCTACGCCGCCGAGGACGCCGACGTGACCTGGCGGCTGCATTGCGCGCTGAAGCCGCGCCTGATCCGGGACCACGTCACCACGGTCTACGAGACGATGGACCGGCCGCTGGTCCCGGTGCTTGCGGCGATGGAGACGGCCGGCATCAAGGTGGCGCCCGACGCGCTGCGGCTCCTGAGCCAGGAGTTCGGGCGCACCATGGCGACGCTGGAAGGCGAGATCCACGGCCTCGCCGGCCGCGAGTTCAACGTAGGCTCGCCGAAGCAGCTGGGCGAGATCCTGTTCGACGAGCTCAAGCTTCCCGGCGGCAAGAAGGGCAAGACCGGCGCCTATTCGACGCATTCCGACGTGCTGGAAGAACTCACCGAGCAGCATCTTCTGCCGCAGAAGATCCTCGACTGGCGGCGCGTGCAGAAGCTCAAGTCCACCTATGCCGACACGCTGATCGACCAGATCAACCCGGACACGGGTCGCATCCACACGTCGTACGACATGGCGGGTGCAGCGACCGGGCGGCTCTCGTCCAACGACCCCAACCTTCAGAACATCCCGGTCCGCTCCGAGGAAGGCCGTCGCATCCGCGCCGCTTTCATCGCCGAGCCGGGACACAAGCTCCTGTCGGTCGACTACTCGCAGATCGAGCTCAGGCTCGTCGCCGAGATGGCCGAGGTCGAGCCGCTGAAGCAGGCATTCCGAGAGGGTATCGACATCCACGCGCTGACCGCGTCCCAGGTCTTCGGCGTGCCCCTCGACAAGATGGACCCGATGACCCGCCGCAACGCCAAGGCGATCAATTTCGGCATCATCTACGGCATGTCGGCCTTCGGGCTCGCCAAGCAGATCGGCGTGCCGCAGGGCGAAGCGTCCGCCTTCATCAAGGCCTACTTCGAGCGCTATCCCGGGATCCGCGCCTACATGGACCGCGAGAAGGAGAAGGCGCGGAAGCTCGGCTACGTGACCACGTTGTTCGGGCGGCGCTGCCACGTGAAGACCATCGCCGACAAGAACCCGGCACTGCGCAGCTTCGCCGAGCGCCAGGCGATCAACGCGCCGATCCAGGGAACCGCCGCAGACATCATCAAGCGGGCGATGATCCGAGTGGCCCCGGCGCTCGCCGCCGAAGGCCTCAAGGCTCGCATGCTGCTGCAGGTGCATGACGAGCTGCTGTTCGAGGTCCCGGATACCGAGATCGACGCGACCAAGGCGCTGGTCCGCAAGGTGATGGAAGGGGCCTGCGCCCCCGCCGTGCGCCTCGGCGTGCCGCTGATCGCGGATGCCGGCGTGGGAACCACTTGGGCCGAGGCGCATTAGGCTTCTGCCGGCCGAGCGCCCGAAGAAACCAGTCTATTCGGTCGGCAGCGTTGCCCAGATCGACCGAGGTCCCCCATGGCGATTGTGGATGCGCAGGAGGCGGTCGGCCTCTACGCGCGCGCGCCGACCGATGAGCCCAAGCCCCTGCCGCGGCACCTGTTCGCCTTCATCCTGCGCACGACCGGTCGCCACCAGGTCTTCCTCTCGATCCTGACAGTCGTCGTCTTCCTGCTCGAGCTGGTGCCGCTCGAGATCCAGCGGCGTGTCGTCAACGACCTCGCCGAGAAGCGCGACTGGAACCTGGTGCTGCTGCTGGCCGCGGCCTATGCCGGCATGGCGCTGTTCCACGGCCTCATCAAGCTCGGACTCAACGTCTACCGAAGCTGGGTCGGCGAGAGCGCCACGCGCGACCTCCGACGCCGCGCGCATGCGCTGTGCGGCACGCCGGTCGGCAAGGAGGCCCTACCCGAGGAGAGCGGCGTGCAGGTCTCGATGGTCGTGGCCGAGGTCGAGCCGATCGGCGGCTTCGTCGGCGCGTCGATCTCCGAGCCCCTGCTGCAGGCCGGCATCCTCGTGACCGTGGTCGGCTACATGGTCTATCTCGAGCCCTGGCTCGGGCTGGTGACCTTCGCGATGTTCCTGCCGCACGTGTTCGTCGTGCCGCTGATCCAGCGGGTGATCAACCGCCGCACGCACAAGCGTGTCGAGGTACTGCGCGAGGTCAGTGCCGGCATCGTCGCCGCCGGCACCAAGGACGGCGAGCCGGCGCGCAACGGCCGCGGCCTGATCCAGAAGGTGTTCCTGCTGAACATGGGTATCTTCAAGCTCAAGTTCTCGATGAACTTCCTCATGAACCTGACCCATCACCTGCAGATCGCCGCGGCACTGCTGTTCGGCGGCTGGTTCGTGATCGACGGCAAGGTCGAGGTCGGCACGGTCGTCGCCTTCATCTCGTTGATCGGCCGCCTCAACGATCCCTGGGGCGATCTGGTCAACTACTTCCGCGATCTCTCGACGACGCTGGTCAAGTACAAGCTGGTCGCCGACGCGATCCAGCACCTCTGCAGCGAACGCCGCACCTGACAGAGATCACCCGCCGAACGCCACAGCGTGCATGATGCGGCCGGGAACTAGCGTGAACGCCCCGGCGATGACGAGCGCGCCGATGAAGACCGAGATCATCGCGTATTTGTGGTGGCGGACGTTGCCGCGATGCGCCGCGAGCGCGCTCAGCGGCACCACGACCAGAACCAGGGCCGAAAGTGCGTGGATGGGGCTCATCCCTCCATCAGGCGCGATGCCGCGGATCGCAAACGAGACGATCGCGATCACCAGCATCAGGCCGACCCAGACATAGCCGAGCGCTCGGTGCGGAGCGGTGCCCTTCGGGCCAGCGAGCTGCACGATCCCCAGCAGGAATGCGGCGATCGCAGCGAAGGCATGGACTTGAACGACCAGCGGAGCTGCGAAGAGAGGTGCGAGCGACATCTTCATCCTCCGGAACGGCAGGGGCCATATATTGACGCCGACAATATGAAAGATATTGACATCGACAATATTTGTCGAGAGAAAGGACGGCATGGCAACCGCCGGCGCCCGCATGGTCGCGAAATCCAGGAAAAAGGCGGATGGCAAGGTCGGCCGCTACCATCACGGGGCGCTTCGCGAAGCGCTGTTGGAATCGGCCGAGCGCATCCTCGAACGAGACGGCCTGAGCGGCCTGACCCTTCGCGCGGCGGCACGCGAGGCTGGCGTCTCGCACGCCGCGCCGAAGAACCACTTCGACGACGTCGCCGGACTCATGAGCGAACTCGCGGCGAAGGGCTTCGAGCGCTTCGCCGCCATGATGGGGCAGGGCGTGAGACACGAGGATTCGCCGGAGAAGCGCCTGGCCGCCCTGGGGCGCGGCTACGTTGCGTTCGCACGGGCGCACCCGGGCCTGTTCCTCCTGATGTTTCGGAGCGAGCGGCTGGACATGAGCCGACCTGCCTTGAAGACCGCCGCCTCCAACGCCCTTCGTCTGCTGTTCGAGGCAGTCGGCGCGCGTCGTGGCCTAAAGACAAGTCGCGCCCCGACGCTGGCTCAACTGGCCGAGATCGTGGCCTTGTGGTCTCTGGCGCATGGCTTCGCCATGCTGCTCATCGACGGCAGGCTGCATCCTCTGCTGAAGGAGTTGCCGGTTGGCGTGGGCGCCGATGCCCTACTTTCAGCGGTATTGGAAACCCAGCGCTAGCAGGAACAGGTCCGGATCAGTCGGCCGCGACGTTTCGGCCCGACTCCCACTCCGCCATGAAGATGGCGAACTTGGCCGCCGCGAGCGGCCGCGACAGCAGGAAGCCTTGCGCGGAATCGCACCGCTTGCCGGCGAGGAATGCCAGCTGGGCCTCGGTCTCGACGCCCTCGGCCACGACCTTGAGATTCAGGCTGTGAGCCATCGACAGGATCGCCTGGACGATCGTGGCGTCGTCCACGCTTTTGGTTACGTCGTTGATGAAGCAGCGGTCGATCTTCAGCGTCTGGATCGGCATCCGCTTCAGCCGGTTCAGCGAGGAATAGCCGGTGCCGAAGTCATCGATCGCGAGCTCGATTCCAAGCTCGCGGAGCCGGGTCAGGATCGCGATCGCCTTCTCGGCATCGTGCATGACGATGCTTTCGGTCAGCTCGAACTCGAGCTGGTCGCCCTTGATGCCGGCTTCGGCGAGGATCGACTGGACCGTGTCGAGAAAGTCGGGGCGGCGGAACTGCAGGAACGACAGGTTGACCGCGATCCTGGGCACCCGGAATCCGGCCGCCTGCCACACGACGATCTGGCGGCAGACCTCGCGCAGCACCCATTGGCCGATGCCGACGATCAGGCCCGAGGATTCGGCGACCGGGATGAAAGTGCCCGGCGACACCGGGCCAAGCTCCGGATCGGTCCAGCGGATCAGGGCCTCGGCGCCGATCAGGCCGCGCGAGGCGATGTCGATCTGCGGTTGGTAGTGGACTTCGAACTCCCCTTTCTCGAGCGCGCGACGGAGCCGTGTCTCGAGCTTGAGCCGCTCCAGCGCCCGCGTCTCCATGCCGCCGTCGAAGAACCGGAACGCCGAGGCCCGCTGCTCCTTGGCGTGCCGCATCGCGGTCGCAGCGTTGCGGGCCAGCGTCTCGCCGTCCGTGCCGTCGCCGGGATAGAGAGCAGCACCGATCGAGGCACCGACCACCAGCTCGCCGCTCTCCAGCTTGAACGGCTCGGCGATCGCGCGCAGCAGACGTTCCGGCATGA
>CAZZLX010000010.1:451-23054 GCA_964655235.1 uncultured Rhizobium sp. | reverse complement strand
CCGCGCGAAGATCACCGCCGAGTTCGAGGCGTTGGTGAAGGTGGCGCCCGAGAAGCCGGCGAAGGACACGGTGTCCTCGACGCCGGGCGTGCCCTTCACGATCTCGGCGACCTTGTGCAGCACGGCGTCGGTGCGCGACAGGGAGGCGCCGTCCGGGAGCTGCACGACGACGATGGCGAAACCGCGGTCGAGCGCCGGGATGAAGCCGGTCGGGACCTTCTGGACGGTGAAGACGGTCAGGCCCGCGAGACCGGCATAGAGGCCCAGCATCAGCACCTTGCGGCCGACCGTACGGCGGACGGTGTGGCTGTAGCCGGTGCCCATGCGATCGAAGACGCGGTTGAAGCCGCGCGCAAAGGCCTGGCCGGCGCGGCCGATGATCGTCCTCGGCGGATGGTTCGGGTCGTGCGCCTTCAGCAGCATCGCGCCGAGAGCCGGCGACAGCGTCAGCGAGTTGATCGCCGAGAGCACGGTCGCGACCGCGATCGTCACGGCGAACTGCCGATAGAAGGTGCCGGAGATGCCCGGCAGGAACGCGGTCGGGATGAACACCGCCGACAGCACGATCGCGATCGCGATGACCGCGGTGCCGACCTCGTCCATCGTCTCGTGCGCCGCATCCCTCGGCGTCATGCCGTTCCGGATGTTGCGCTCGATGTTCTCGACCACGACGATCGCGTCGTCGACGACGATGCCGATCGCCAGCACCAGCCCGAACAGCGTCAGCACGTTGAGGCTGACGCCGAGCATCGCCATCACCGCGAAGGTGCCGATCAGCGATACCGGGATCGACAGGATCGGGATCAGCGAGGCGCGCCAGGACTGAAGGAAGATCACCACCACGAGCGCGACCAGGATGATCGCCTCGATCAGCGTCTCGTAGACCGCATCGATAGACTCGGCGATGAAGTCGGTCGGGTTGTAGACGATCGTGTAGTCGAGGCCCTTGGGGAAGTCGCGCTTGAGCTCGGCCAGGCGCTTCTGGATCGCGGCCGAGGTCTCGAGCGCGTTGCTGCCCGGACGCTGGAACACGCCGATGGCGACCGCGGGCTTTCCGTTCAGGTAACTGTTGGTGACGTAGTCGCGGGCGCCGAGCTCGACGCGGGCTACGTCCTCGAGCTTGATGATGCGACCGTCGGAAGTGGAGCGGACGATGACGTTGCTGAACTGCCGCACGTCCTCGAAGCGGCCTTGGGTCGTGACCGTGATCTGGAAGGCGTTGGAGCCGGGATTCGGCTGCAGACCGAGCGCACCGCCCGAGACCTGGACGTTCTGCTCCTGCAGCGCCCGCACCACCTCGCCGGCGGAGATGCCGTAGGCCGCGAGCTTGTCGGGGTTGAGCCAGACGCGCAGCGAGTACTCGCGAGCGCCAAAGACGATCAGGTCGCCGATGCCCTCGATCCGCGCCAGCTGGTCGCGCACGCGCAGCAGCGCGTAGTTGGAGACGTAGAGCTCGTCCAGCGTGTCGTCGGTCGCCAGCATGTGGACGACCATCATCAGGTCGGGCGAGCTCTTGCGCGTGACGACGCCCTGGCGGCGGACCTCTTCCGGCAGGCGCGGTGTCGCCACGCTGACCAGATTCTGCACCAGCACCTGGGCGGTATCGAGATTCGTGCCCGGACGGAAGGTCACCGACAGGTTCATGGCGCCGTCGGAGGTCGAATACGAGGACATGTAGATCATGCCCTCGACGCCGTTGATCTCCTGCTCGATCGGCGTCGCCACCGTGGCGGCGACCGTCTCGGCATCGGCGCCCGGATAAACCGCGCGGACGGTGATCGTCGGCGGCGCGATCTCGGGGTACTCGCTGACCGGAAGCCGGAAGAAGGCGATGATGCCGATGATCACGGTCGCGATCGAGATGACCGCGGCGAAGATCGGCCGGTCGACGAAGAAATGCGCGAACTTCATAGCCGGTCCTCAGCGCGACGGCGGCAGCTGCGTCATCTGCGGCGTCACCTTGGTCCCTGGCCGCGCCCGCTGCAGGCCATTGATGACGATCGTCTCGTCGCCGGTGAGGCCCTGGCGGACAACGCGATAGCCGTCCTCGCGTGGGCCCGGGCGGACGACCTTCGGTGCCACCGTGCCGTCGTCGCCGACGACCATCACGATGCGGCGGTCCTGGTCGGCGGAGATCGCCTCGTCCGGCACCAGCACCGCCTTGTACTTGGGCGTGCCGGGAACGCGGATGCGGCCGAAGAGACCGGGAGTCAGGAGCAGGTCCTTGTTGTCGAGCACGGCGCGGAGCTGCATCGTGCCGCTGCGCGCATCGAGCCGGTTATCGGCGAAGTCGAGCACGCCGGGACGGTCGAGCGTCTTCTCCTCGCCGATGCCGACGAAGACCTGGGTCTTCGCCTCGCACAGCGCCGCGCGCGGCTGGGCGAGCTGGCGCGAGTAGGCGAGATACGACTTCTCGTCGACCTCGAAATAGAAATGGATCGGATCGAGCGAGACGATCGTGGTCAGCAGCGACTCGTTGGCACGGACCAGGTTGCCCTCGGTCACCAGGCGGCGGCCGATGCGCCCGGAAATCGGCGCGCGGATCTCGGTGTATCCGAGGTCGAGGCGCGCCTGCTCGAGCGCAGCACGGGCCCCGGCAAGATCGGCATCGGCCTGCTGCGACTGCTGGCGGCGCTCCTCGAGCGTCCGCTCGGCGGCGACGCCCGAGCGGGTCAGGTTCTGGGTCCGCTCGAGATCGGAATGCGTGAAGGTGGTGCGCGTCTGCGCGGCGGTGACGGCGGCCTGGGCTCGATTGAAGGCCGCCTGGTACGGGCGCTTGTCGATGACGAAGAGAAGCTCACCCTCCTTGACCAATGCGCCCTCGCGGAAGTTCGAGGATTCCAGATATCCGGCGACGCGCGCGCGCACCTCGACCGACTGCGGTGCCTCGAAGCGACCGACGAACTCGTCCCATTCGATGATCTCCTTGACGATCGGCTTCGCCACCGAGACCGGCGGCGGCCCGCCGGCGCCAGGCATCTGCGCCGAGGCGGGGATCGCCGAGAAAAGAACGACAGCAAGGCCGGCCAGCGCCAAGGGCGCCAGGCGGATCAGGGAAGGCATCGCGAAAACCTCGTCGTTCGAACCGTGCCGATCTGCGCCGGCCCGGCGGAGGATTGGCAGCTATTTGGGCGAGGCGGCCACATTTTGCAATGCAGCAGAAATGTAACAGTACCTACGATAAATACCTAAAATCACTTCGATCTATCGGACGCGCCGGCTTCCCTCAACATTCGTTCGATCTCGCGATAACCGCGCTGCGTCGCATGGGCGAGCGGCGTCACGCCGTCCTTGTCGGCGAGATTGGGATCGGCTTTCGCCTCGAGCAGCAGACGGACAATTTGCACATGTCTCGGGCCGCCGTCGGAAAGGATGATCGCCTCGAGCAGACCGGTCCATCCGAGGCGATTCACGTGATCGACTTTCACGCCGGCTTCGATCAGCGTGCGCACGGTCTCGACATGGCCGCGTTCGCAGGCAGGAATCAGCGCCGTGCCGCAGTAGCGGTTGGTGCTCTTGAGGTCGGCACCGTGCGCGAGCGTGAGCTTCAGGATCTCCAGGTGCCCGGCCGCGCCGGCATACAGGTAGGCGCTGTCCTGGATGTCGTCCTTGGCATTGACGTCGGCACCGGCGGCGATCAACGCACGCGCCACCTCGACATGGTTGCCGTGCGTCGCCGCCAGCAGTGCCGTCCGCCCGCGACCGTCGCGCGCATGCACATCCGCCTTCGCCGCGAGCAGGCGCTGGACTTCCGCGAGGTCGCCCTTCCCTGTGGCGGCGATCAGGGTCGGTCCATCGGCGGCAAGCGGCATCGCAGGCATCAGCAGGAGCGAGAGAACGAGCGCCCGCCGCCTCACCTCACCCGCCTGCGACGATCTTCGCCAGCACCTCGCCGGCGCGCACGCACTGGTCGCGGTTGACGTCGAGATGCGTGGTCGCGCGCACCGTGCGGGCAGCGAAGACGTTGACCATCACGCCCAGCTCCTTCGCCTTTGCCGCGACCGTCGCCGCATCCGGCGCGCCCGGCCCGGTTCGGAAGATCACGATGTTCGTCTGCACCGTGTTCATGTCGAGGATCACGCCCTTGATGCCAGCCAGCTTCTCGGCGAGCGCCTTGGCGTTCGCGTGGTCCTCGGGCATGCGCTTCAGGTTGTTGTCGAGCGCATAGAGGCCGGCAGCCGCCAGGATGCCCGCTTGGCGCATGCCACCGCCGAAGCGCCGGCGCGCGCGCGTGGCGACCGTGATGTCCGCCTTGCTGCCGGCGACCAGGCTGCCGACCGGACACCCGAGGCCCTTCGAGAGCGCGACACCGACCATGTCGAACGGCCTTACCAGCTCGGCCAGCGACGCATTGGTCGCCGCGGCGACGTTGAAGATGCGGGCACCGTCCAGATACGTGGCGATCTTCCGCTTCTTCGCCGCGGCGCAGATCGCCTCGACGTCCGCCTGCGGGAAGATCACGCCGCCGCCACGATTGTGCGTATTCTCGATCACCACCGCGGTGGTGCCGGGGAAGACGTGATGACCGAGCGGGATCGCGGCCGCGTCGAACTCCTCGGCGGTGAAGAGTCCCCCCTTGCCTATCACCGTGAACTGAACACCTGCATTGGCGCCCGAGGCGCCGGCCTCGTGCCAGGCGACGTGGCTCTCCTGTCCGATCACAACGTCGTCGCCAGGTCGCGTGAGGACCTGGAGCGCCACCTGGTTCGCCATCGTGCCGCTGGGCACGAACAGCGCCGCCTCCTTGCCAAGAAGCTGGGCGACCCGATCCTGGAGCCGGTTGATCGACGGGTCTTCGCCGTACTGGTCGTCGCCGACCGGCGCTTCCGCCATCGCCTTGCGCATGGCCGCGGACGGAAGCGTCACGGTGTCGGAACGGAGGTCGATACGATCCATGTTTATCTTTCCTGTCGCTGGCAGCTTCGCGGCGGAGTGTTATGGACAAAACGGACGCGAATACATAGCTTCCGAATCAGTTTGAGCGAATGACTTCCGTACGCATGGCCGCGCCGCTCCGCATCCTCGTCACCGATCCCGATCAGACCGTTCGCTAGCTCATCACGCGCTCGGTACAGGGGTGGCGTCCAGCCGATTTCGCCTTTGCCGGTACGGCGGCCGAAGCCAAGGCCGCGCTCTCCGCCGACGACCAGGCCTTCGACCTCATGTTCGTCGATGCCCAGCTGCCCGACGACTCCGGCGTCCGCCTCACGCGCTGGGTCCGCGCCGACGACGCGAGCCCGCGTCCCAACCTGCCGGTCGTCCTGATGTCGTCTGCCTTTCCGCAGGACTCGATGAAGGCCGCCCGTCACGCTGGCGCACATCTGGTGATGCAGAAGCCGTTCAACACGAGCCGTGTCACCCAGATCGTCGACGAGGCGGCGAGCGCTTATCCGAACTTCATCGTCAGCCCCGCCTATGTCGGCCCCGACCGGCGCGTCGCCAAGCGGCCGATCCGGATCGACCGGCGCAGCCAGCGCTCGGGCGACACCCAGATCATCGACGACCCGGCCAACTACACGCTCGACAAGGAAGCGATGGTCGTCGTCTTCGATTATCTCAAGCTCCGCCTGTCGCGCGCCGAGCCCGAGGTCTTTCGCGACTATCTGCTGCGCCGACACCTGCGCCCGGCAATGCACAACCTCCCGCTGGTGCGCGACCGAGTGCTCGCCAGGGTTACCGAGAGGCATGCGACGCTGAAGCTCGAAAACGATGCGCTCATCCGTGGCGGCGGTACCGGCGAGACGCTGCGCCGCATGAATGGTACCGCGCTGCAGATCGCCAACGACACCAGCACGGCTGGATTCACGCTGATGGCGGCGATCTCGACCTCGCTGCACCATTACACCTCTGGCGCCTACGAGATCTCGGATCGGCTCTCGCGCTTCCTCGTGACCCACGTGACCGCGCTGGGCTCGGCGATCGCCCATCGGATCTTCGACGAAGGCGGCAATGTCGGCCAGTCGATCATCGCCACGATCGGCGTCGCCGAGGCCGTCTTCCGCCGCTCGACCAAGCCCGCCTAGCGCAGTCTGCCGAGCGCCGTCTCGGTCTCCTCGACCAGCTTCCGGACCAGATCGCCGGCCTTCTGCCGGCGCGCCATCCGCACGCCCTGGCCCGCCCACAACGACAGGAACTCCGCCCGCCCCGCCTTGCCGGCCGCCGTCCGCATCGGCCGCGTCAGCGCGTTCTGCAGCGGGAACTCCGGGATCTCGACGCCGGCGAGGTCGAGCATGACGCGATTGACGATGCCGCGTGCCGGGCGGCCGGAGAAGGCACGCGTGATCGCGGTCTCGTGCTCGCGGGCGGACAGGATCGCCTGCTTGTACGCCTCGGGCGGCCCGGCCTCCTCGCAGGTGAGGAACGCCGTTCCCATCTGCACGGCGAAAGCGCCGAGAGCGAAGGCGGCGGCGATACCGCGCCCGTCCATGATGCCGCCGGCAGCGATCACGGGCACGCGCACCGCGTCCACCGTCTGCGGCACCAGCGCCATGGTGCCGATCATCGCGTCCTCGAAGGGTTGCGCGAAGCTGCCGCGATGGCCGCCGGCCTCGCTTCCCTGCGCCACCACCGCATCGACGCCGAGCTTCTCCAGCGCCACGGCCTCGTCCACCGTCGTGGCGCTGCCTATCACCAGCATGCCGCGCTCCTTCGCCGCGGCGATGTCGGCGGCCGGGACCGGTGCAAAGGCGAAGCTGAAGAACGCGGCGCCGCACTCGAGCACGGCCGCCATCTGATCGGCGAAGGTATAGGCCGGCGATCCGGGCGGCACCGGCGCCGGCAGGCCGAGCTCGGAGAAATAGGGCGCGAGCCGGGCGATCGCCGGTCCATAGTCCTTCGGCGGCGCCGGTGCCGGCAGCGGGGAGAACAGGTTGATGCCGAAGGGCCGCTTCGTGCGCTCGCGCACCGCCTTCGCCACCTCGAGGATCTGCGCCGGCGCCAGATAGGCAGCACCGATCGTGCCGATCCCGCCCGCCTCGCCGACCGCCGCGACCAGCGCCGGCGTGTCGCTGCCGCCCGCCATCGGCGCCTGGATGATTGGATGCGAGATCCCCAGCCTCTGGGTCAGCACGGTCGGAAACGGCATCGAGGCCTCCTCTGATATGCGGGGAGCCTAGGCCGATCCGGATGAGACGAGAAACGGCTTTGCGCGATACCCGCTATCGCGCCCGGCGATAGCTACTCGGCGGCCGCCGCATGCGACGGAACCGGTCGCGCATGGTCGAGAAAGGCGGAAAGCGCGCTGGAAACGAAGGCATCGCGGCGGCGGACGAAAACGGTCGCGACCGCCGCATCGCCCTGCGGCAACGCCTGAAGAGCCACGCGGCCGTCGCGTGCCGCCGCCGCCACGACCGAGCGCGGCAGCAGGCTGATCCCGAGGCCGGCGCCGACGGCGCCGACGATCCCGTCAATGGTGCCGAACTCGAGCCGGCGCAGGCCGACGATGCCCTTGCCGGCGAGCAGAGCTTCCAGCTTCTGGCGGTAGGAGCAGCCGACACGCATGACCACGATCTTGAGCCGGGGATCATGGGACAGGTCTTCGAGCCGGGCGATCCGGCGCGAGGTCACCAGCACCAGCTCCTCGGTGAAGACCGGCTCTTCGACGAGATCGGGATGGTCGACCGGGCCGCAGACGAACGCGCCTTCAATCCGGTACGCCAGCACGTCCTCGATCAGCTCGGCGCTGGTTGCCGGACGCAGCACCAGGTCGACCTCGGGGTATGCGGACGCGTAGGTCGCTAGAACTTCAGGAAGGCGAACCGCCGCTGTTGTCTCCAGCGATCCGATCACGAGATCGCCCTTGGGCCGGCCGTCGTCGGCGACGGCGCGGCGCGCCTCGTCGATCAGGCGGCCCGCGCGCCGCGCATAGGGCAGAAGGCGATCTCCCGCCGGCGTCAGGGCGACGCCGCGGCTGTGGCGCTGGAACAGCGTCTCGCCGAGCTGGGCTTCGAGATGGCGGATGCGCGCGGTCACGTTCGACTGAACCGTGTTCAGCCCGGCAGCGGCGCGGTTCATGCCGCCGAGCCGTGCCACCGCCTCGAAGATCCGAAGATCGCTCGTATCCATCGGGAGAATGTGATCATCCCCGGGGCGCTTGCGCAACCTCGGCGATCGACGACGCTAGGCGCGCTCGATCCGGTCGATCGCCATCCGATACGAAAGGATGCGCTCGGCCAGCGCCTCGTATTGCGGGTCGATATGCGCGCCGTCGACGTAGAACTCGCCGGAAGGATTCGCGCTCTTGCGAGCGATGATCACCTTCTTCGCCCAAGCGACCTCGTCCGCCGTCGGGCCATAGGCCTCGTTGGCGATCGGGATCAGCGCCGGGTCCTCGAAGACGCGGCCATCGAAGCCGAGCTCGCGGCTGGCGAGGCAGGAGGCACGGAAACCTTCCGGATCCTTCGGCTCGCGGAACGAGGAGTCGATGACCGCGAGATTGTGGGCGCGCGCCGCCAGCACGAGCGACGCCAGCGCCGGCACCACGGGCCAGCGGTTCGGGGCAGGGCGGCGAAAGGCATTGAGCCCGCGCGACAAGTCGCCGAGGCCGACGGTGAGGCCGACCATGCGCGGCGAGGCGCCGGCGATCTCGTTCACGTTCACCAGGCCGCGCGGCGTCTCGATCATGCCCCAGATGCGCAGATGAGGCGGCGCGCCGTTGGCGACCAACACCGCCTCGGCGGCGCGGACGTGATCGGCGCCCTCGGTCTTCGCCAGCACGATGCCGTCGACCGGCGCCTTGGCCAGCGCCTTCAGGTCGTCGTAGCCCCAGGGCGTGTCGAGGCCGTTGACGGTGACCAGCTTCTCCTGATGGCGGAAGCCGCCCTTGTCCAGCGTGTCGATGACGCGCCTCCGCGCCCGGTCCTTGTCGCCGGGTGGCACGGAGTCCTCGATCTCGAACAGGAGTACGTCGGGGTGAAGCGCCGCCGCCGCTTCGTACGCCCCGGGATCGACGCCGAGGCGATAGAGGACGCTGCGTCTCGGCGTCGGCAGTTTGGGCTCGGCCATGGGATCGTGGTAACGAAGGCCGTAGGCTCTGTCCAGGCACCGACCGGGAAACGTGACCCATGCTGACGAGACAACACGCGGAAACCGCGTCGGAGCTTTTGTGGACGCACTGGCAGGCCGGAACGCGGCTTCCGGCGCTGCCGCCTCAGGTGCGACCGGCGACACGCGCAGAAGGCTATGCGATCCAGGCCGAGTTCGAGAAGCGGAGCCGGGCGCCGCTCTACGGTTGGAAGATCGCGGCCACCAGCACCGCCGGGCAGAAGCACATCAACGTCGACGGTCCGATCGCCGGGCGCATCCTGGCCGAGCGCGTGCGCGACGCATCCCAGCCTCTTCCCTTCGGCGGCAATACGATGCGGGTGGCAGAGGCCGAGTTCGCCTTCCGCTTCGGCCAGGATCTTATTCCTCGCCCGAAGCCCTACACCGTGCCCGAGGTGTTGAGCGCGGTCGCGACCCTGCATCCGGCGATCGAGGTGCCCGACTCCCGATACGAGGATTTCGTCACCGTCGGCGCGGCACAGCTGATCGCCGACAACGCCTGCGCCCATGACTTCGTGCTGGGCGACGCCGTGACCGCCGACTGGCGCAGGATGGACCTGATCGAGCACAGGGTGACCGGAAAGGTCGAGGGCCGGCTGGAGCGCGAGGGCAAGGGCGCCAACGTTCTCGGTGATCCGCGCGTGGCGCTGACCTGGATCGCCAACGAGCTTTCGCAGCTCGGCATCGCGCTCAAGGCCGGCCAGGTCGTGACTACCGGCACTTGCGTGATCCCGCTGCCGATCGCGCCGGGCGATGCGGTTTCATGCGACTTCGGCAGGCTCGGCGGGCTCCAGATCCGCTTCGCCGATCGTTGAGCTTGCCAAGACTCGGCGGCACGGCTAGGGTTGCCGCAATGTCGAAGATGCAGCCGGTCGCCGGCGCTTTCTATTTTTCGCGATACTTTACCCGCTGGTACGGACCGGCGGCTTAAGGATCGCGTTTACGCGTAACCCCGAAGCCGCCCATCCGAGGCGGCTTTTGTGTTTCTGGGGCTACCCCCGTTCCACGACTCCCGCCGACGATGACGCGGCCTCTTCTTCGAGGAGGTCAGCATGACGTCGCCTACATGGACACCGGAAAGCTGGAGGTCGAAGCCGATCCGGCAGGCTCCAGCCTATCCGGACGCGACGGCGCTGGCCGACGCGGAAGAAGCGCTCCGACGATCGCCGCCACTGGTCTTCGCCGGCGAGGTCCGGAGCCTGAAGGCAGACCTCGCCCGCGTGGCGAAGGGCGAAGCCTTCCTGCTGCAGGGCGGCGACTGCGCGGAGAGCTTCGCCGAGTTCTCGGCCGACACGATCCGCGACACGTTCAAGGTGCTGCTGCAGATGGCGGTGGCGCTGACCTTCGGCGGGGCCTCGCCGGTGGTGAAGGTCGGCCGCGTCGCCGGCCAGTTCGCCAAGCCGCGTTCCGAGGCGACGGAGACCGTCGACGGCGTCTCGCTGCCGAGCTACCGCGGCGACATCATCAATGGCAGCGGCTTCGACGCGGCGTCGCGCACGCCCGATCCGAAGCGGATGCTGAAGGCCTACGCCCAGTCGGCCTCGACCTTGAACCTGCTGCGCGCCTTCGCCCAGGGCGGTTTCGCGGACTTGAGCCGCGTGCATCAGTGGAACCTGCAGTTCGTCGCAGGATCTACGCAGGGCATGCGCTACGAAAGCCTGGCCGAGCGCATCGACGAGGCATTGGCGTTCATGGCTGCCTGCGGCATCTCGTCGAGCACGGTCGCATCGCTGGCACAGACCGATTTCTACACCAGCCACGAGGCGCTGCTTCTGCCCTACGAGGAGGCGCTGACCCGCGTCGATAGCCTGACCGGCGACTGGTACGACTGCTCGACGCATCTTCCCTGGATCGGCGAGCGCACGCGCCAGCTCGACGGCGCGCATGTGGCCTTCGCCCAAGGGATCAGGAACCCGGTCGGCGTGAAGGTCGGGCCGACGACGACGTCGGACGACCTGCTCCGGCTCATCGACGCGCTCGATCCCGATAATGAGCCGGGCCGGCTCACCCTGATCAGCCGCATGGGGGCGGACAAGATCGGCGGCGTGCTAACCGGGCTCGTCCGCACCACGGCGCGCGAGGGCCGCAACGTCATCTGGTCCTGCGATCCGATGCACGGCAACACGATCAAGGCGGCCGGCGGCTACAAGACCCGCCGCTTCGACCGCATCCTGGCCGAGGTCCGCGCCTTCTTCGACATCCACCGCGGCGAAGGAACCCACGCCGGCGGCATCCATGTCGAGATGACCGGAAAGGACGTGACCGAATGCGTGGGCGGCGCCCAGGCGATCAGCGAGGAAGGCCTGGCCGCGCGCTACCACACCCAGTGCGACCCGCGCCTCAACGGCTCCCAGGCACTCGAACTCGCCTTCCTTCTCGCCGCCGAGCTCAAGGCGGAGCGCGACATGAAGGGATCGGCCCTGACGATAGCCGCGGCGGATTGAGATCGATCCCCTCTCCCGATTGGGCCCCGGGAGAGGGGTTCGCGCCCAGTCGAAGCCACTTGAAACGCGCCGAGGGGCGTGGACGCTGATCGCGTGATCCATGGAGACTCGCGCGTGACCGCAGCCAAGCCCGTTCAGCCCTTCCGCCTCAAGCTCTACCAGCAGATCCCGATGCGGGACGGCGTGAACCTGTCCGCCGACATCTACCTGCCGCATGGCGAGAAGCGCTATCCGACGCTGCTCCTGCGCACGATCTATCACTCGAAGGAGCCGCGCTACATCCGCTGGGTGGTGGGCTTCGTTAAGGCCGGCTACGCCGTGGTGATCCAGGACGCGCGCGGCCGCCACGACTCCGACGGCACCTGGGAGCCCTACACCTGCGAGATCCCCGACGGCTTCGACACGCACGAGTGGATCGGCCGGCAGCCATGGAGCGACGGCCAGATCGGAACCTTCGGCATCTCGTACCCCGGCTTCACCCAGACCTGCCCGGCGCCCGACGGCAGCAAGCACCTGAAGGCTTTGGTGCCGATCGCCTCCCAGCAGGACAATTTCGGCCATCACCGCTGCGACGGGTTGATCGCCTGGGCCAACACCGTGTTCTTCCCGAACATGGTCGGCCGGACCATGCAGAGCGAGGCGATCGCCACGCTCGACCTGCAAGCGATCCAGAACCACCTGCCACTGCACAACGTCTGGGACGACATCGCAGACAGCCCCTATGTGCGCGGTGTGATCGAGCACGAGGACTACGGCCCCTACTGGTCGAGCTATTCGCTCAGGCACCGCTACGACAAGGTCGACGTGCCGTCGTATTTCATGACCGGCTGGTACGACTCCCTGCTCAACGAGACGATCAAGGCGTTTCAGGGATGGAAGAAGAAGGCGCGCTCGGCGGAGGCCAGGAAGCACACCAAGATCATCATCGGTCCCTGGGGACACCAAGTGGCGCCCTGGGGCCGCATCGGCGCCGACTTCCACTTGGGTCCGAACGGCAAGTTCCAGGACATGATCTGCGGGCCGGAGGCCGAAGGCGACATCGTCGAGATGCATCTCCGCTGGTACGACGCGCGGATGAAGGGTGCTGCGAACGGTATGGACGAGGAGCCGGCGCTCAACCTGTTCATCCAGGGCGAGAACATCTGGCGGCTCGAGGACCAGTGGCCGCTAAAGAACACCAAATGGACCGACTACTTCCTGCATGAAGGCGGCAAGCTGGACGCCGCGAAGCCGACGCGTGCCGAGACGCCGGACACGTACCGCTACGATCCGAAAGATCCGGTGCCGACCTGGGGCGGCGCCTATCAGATGAAGGAGCTATGCGGCCCGCGCGACCGCCGCGAGATCGAAAGGCGGAAGGACGTGATCTGCTACACGACCGAGCCGCTGACCCAAGACGTCGAGGTCACCGGCCCGGTGACGGCGACGATCTGGGCTTCATCCTCGGCCATCGACACCGACTTCACCGCGAGCCTGATCGACGTCTACCCGGACGGCCGAGCGTTGCTGCTGACCGACGGCATCTGCCGCGCACGATTCCGCAAGGCCGCCGACGGCTGGACCCCCAAGGATCTCGAGAAGGGCATCGCGCCATACGAGCGACTCTACGAACCCGGCTTCAAGCCGGAGATGCTAACGCCGAACACGCCGACCGAGTTCAAGATCGACCTCTGGTCGACGGCCAACCTGTTCAAGAAGGGCCACCGGATCCGGGTCGAGATCTCGTCGAGCAACTTTCCGCGCTACGACCGCAACCTGAACACCGGCGGCCGCGTCGGCTTCGAGAGCGAAGGCAAGGTCGCGGACCAGACCATCCACCACGACGCCGACAAGCCGTCGCGCATCACGTTGCCTTTGATCCCGCGCTAGATGGCGAAGCCCAACCTTCTCTATCTGCTCTCGGACCAGCACGCGCGGCACGTGCTGGGTTGCTACGGCGACGGCCTGGTCAGGACGCCGAACCTCGATCGCCTCGCGGCGAGCGGCGTCGTCTTCGACAACGCCTATTGCCCGTCCCCGATCTGTGTGCCGAGCCGGATGTCGATGCTTACCGCGCGCCATCCCTCGGCGCAGGACTGCTGGACCAACGACGACTTCCTCGCCTCCGACCGTCCGACCTGGCTGCATGCGCTCGGCGCCGCCGGCTATCGCCCGCACCTCGCCGGACGGCTGCACGCGATGGGGCCGGACCAGATGCACGGCTATGCGACGCGCAACGTCGGCGACCACTCGGCGAACTATGCCGCCATCCCCCGCCGCGACATGGGTCCGCTGCACCGAACCAACGATCCGTGGCGGGTGAGCCTCGACATCTCGGGGCCGGGCCAGAGCTCCTACCAGCTCAAGGACGCCGATACGATCGAGGCCGCCTGCGCCGAGCTCGAGCGCATCGCTGCCCGACGGCGCGAGGGCGACACGGAGCCTTTCTGCCTCTCGGTCGGCCTCATGCTGCCGCACCCACCTTATGTCGCGTGGCCCGAGGACTACGCCCTCTATGCCGGGAAGGTCCCGCCGCCACGGACCGCTGCGCCGGCTTCCGAGCATCCCTGGCTCGACTGGTGGCGGAAAGACCGCGGCATCGCCGATGTCGACGCGGCGTCATCCCTTCGCGCACGTGCCGCCTATTGGGGCCTCGTGACCCGGATGGACCTCATGATTGGCAAGGTCCTCGCAACGATGGACCGTCTGGGCCTGAGCGAGAACACCTTGATCGCCTACACCTCCGACCACGGCGACCAGCTCGGCGAGCGGGGGCTCTGGTGGAAGCACACCTTCTACGAGGAGTCCGTAACCGTACCGCTGATCCTGAGCTGGCCCGGGCATCTCCCCGCCGGCGTGCGCCGCAGCCACGTGGTCGGCCTGATCGATCTCACCGCGACGATACTGGATGCGCTGGACGCGCCTTCTCTGCCGCATGGCCAGGGGAAGACCTTCCTCGCCGTCGCGAAGGACGGCGCTGCCGCGTGGACCGACGAAACCTTCTCGGAATACTGCACCGACGAGATCCCGGCCTGGACAGGCGGCATGGCGGTCCGCCAGCGCATGATCCGCTCCGGGCGGTGGAAGCTGATCTATTATCACGGCTACAGGCCGCAGCTGTTCGACCTTCAAAGCGATCCGCACGAGCTCCGCGACCTCGCCGAGGACCCAGCCTATGGCGACACGCGCGCCCGGCTCGAGGCGAAGCTTCTTGCCGACTGGGATCCGATAGAAATCGACGCCCGCATGCGCGAGCGGCGCCTCGACAAGGACGTGATCGGTGCCTGGGCGCGCCACATCAATCCGGAGGACCAGCATCGCTGGTACATCCAGCCGGAGCAGAACAGGATCGACGACTCGACCGCCGAGTGATCTGATCGCGACCGGAGGATACGCACATGCTGACCCAGGCGAACCTCGCCGACTACGCTGAGAACGGCTACGTCATCCCGGACTTCAAGCTGCCGATGTCGGTGATCGAGGACATCAGGCACGATCATGACCGGCTGATCGCGAAGCACCCGCAGTTCGTCGACTACTGCCCGACGGTGCTGGCCTACGACACCGCCTTCCTCAACTATGCGCGCATTCCGGCGATCCTCGACATGGTCGAGCAGATCCTGGGCCCCGACTTCGCGCTCTGGAATTCGAGCTTCTTCGCCAAGCCGGCGTTCAAGGGCCGGAAGACGCCGTGGCACCAGGACGGCGAATACTGGCCGATCCGCCCCATCGCCACATGCACGGTCTGGATCGCGGTCGATGCGTCGACGACGGAGAACGGCTGCCTTCGCATCATCAAGGGCTCGCACAAGGCGCGCCGGCTGTTCAAACACAGCCGCAACGACGCGACCAACCTGACCCTGAACCAGGAGCTTCAACCCGAGGCGTACGACGAGAAGGACGCGGTCGACCTCGTGCTCGAGACCGGTCAGGTCTCGCTCCATGACGTGTTCCTGGTGCACGGCTCGGAGGCGAACACCTCGCCGAACCCGCGCCGCGGCATGACGCTCCGCTACATGCCGACGGACTCGGTGTTCGACCGCGACCTCGCCCGCCGGCAGGTGGAGGAGAAAAAGCTTTCGGCCGGCCACGCCGACCGCACGCTCTACCTGATGCGCGGCCGCGACCTCAGCGGCCGCAACGACTTCCGGGTCAGGCTCTAGACCTACTGACCGGGCGCGGTCTTCGTCGCGACACGGCCGATGCGGTTGGTGCTGCTCTGGTGGATCAGAAGATCGCCGTTACGCGCCGGCCGCATATGGCGGACGATGCCCGCATGGATGCCGCCCGACGGGATCGGCCAGCTCTGGAAGCGCTCGGTTCGGGGATCGAAGCGCACGAGCATGTCGGGGCGCGTGCCCGACTCGTTGTACCAGACGATGCCGTCGACGATCGCGATCGCATAGGGGTGCGAGGCCGGGCCGCTCGGCGAGTCCCATTCCCTGATCTCGCCGGTCTTCGGGTTGTAGCGACCGATCCTGCCCTTGCCGGAATTCACGTACCAGATCAGGCCGTCCTCGCCGATATCGAGACGTCGCACGGTCGTCCCCGGCGTCGGTATCCTGACCTCCGTGAGCTCCATCGTCGCCGGATCAATCCTGGCGATGCAGGCGGCGCCGTTGCAGGCATACCAAGGTGTCCCCGCCGCATCGATCTTGATGCCGTAGGGCTTGGCGCCGGGCGTCTTGGTACGGGCGAGCTTGATGTCGCCGGTCATCGGATCGAGACGGCCGACCATGTTGCTCTGCTGGAGCGTGAACCAGAGGACGCCGTTCCTGTCGAACTCGCCGGTATGCGGATCCTTGGCCGCGGGATCCGGCATCTTGAACACCGTGACCCTGCCCGTCTGCGGGTCGACCTTGCCGATCGTGCCGTTGCCGTTGCCGAGGAACCAGGGGTTCCCGGCGGCATCGAGCGAGACTGAGTGAGGCAGCGATTCCGGCGGGAGCTCGTACTCCTTCATCGACCCGGTCTTCGGATCGAGGCGGCCGAGCACGTTGCCGAACTGGCCGACCCACCAGATCGAGCCGTCCGGCGCCTCGACCGGATCGCGGGCGCGCTGCCCCAATGTCGGCATGACCCATTCGGTGAACGTCACCTGGTGCGGCCCGGTCATCCCCTTCGGCGCGCGGCGTGTATTCGGCGGGAAGTGGCTCGCGAGGTACTGCACGATCTGGTCGCGTGTCTCGGCGCTCTGCGAGAAATCGACCATCGTGGCGATGAGCTCGCGCCAGCCCTCGCGGGTGTAGCCGGAACTCTGCGTGATCATGTTCGGCTGGTGGCAGCCGGTGCAGATGCCCTGGACCATGTCCTTGCCGGGGCCATCGGGAAACCTGTTCGCGCCGCCGGCATATTGCGCGGACGCGAGGTCAGGAAGAAGCGCGAGCGCGACGACGAGACCAGCCGAAACGTGCCTGAGCATCGAATGTCTCCCGAGACGCGGCATCTGGCCCGGCATCCCTAGCATGGATTCGGGCGCGAAGGAGCAGGCGGAACCGCCGGACGGCGGCGCCGTTAACCGGGAGCAACGGGAGACCTCCCCATCTCCGCCCGGCTTTCGACGTGCCTCCTAACGCTTCTGCCGCGACCATGCCGCCATCCAGGCGGGGCATCGGTGCTGGCCGCAGCGCTGATGCTCGCGGCGTCGCCGGCCGCGGCGGCAAGCGGTCCGCAGGGCGGGCCCTCCGAGGTCGTGTTCTTCATCCAGATCATGGTCCTGCTGCTCGCCGGCCGGCTCCTTGGTGAGCTGGCGCAGCGCATCAGCCAGCCGGCGGTGATGGGGCAGCTGTTGGCGGGTGTGCTTCTCGGACCGTCGGTCCTCGGCGCGCTGTGGCCGGAGATGCAGCACGCAATCTTCCCGCCGCATGCCGGCCAGAAGAGCATGATCGATGCGATCTCGCAGATCGGCATCCTGCTGCTCCTGCTGCTCACCGGCATGGAGACGGACCTCAAGCTGGTGCGCCGGGCCGGTCGGGCCGCGACCAGCGTCTCGGTCACCGGGGTCGCGGTGCCGTTCGTCTGCGGCTTCCTGCTCGGCCAGCTCCTGCCCGAGTCGCTGCTGCCCGACCCGGCACAGCGGACCGTCGCGTCGCTCTTCCTCGGCACCGCGCTTTCGATCTCCTCGGTCAAGATCGTGGCGATGGTGGTGCGCGAGATGAACTTCATGCGCCGCAACCTCGGTCAGGTGATCGTCGCCTCGGCGATCATCGACGACACGATCGGCTGGGTCATCATCGCGATCACATTCAGCCTGGCGAGCCACGGCACGCTCGACGCGGCGTCGCTGGCGAAGGCGATCGTCGGCACGCTTCTGTTCCTGGGATTGAGCCTCACCCTCGGCCGCCGCATCGTCTTCACGCTGATCCGCTGGGCCAACGACACGATGGTCAGCGAGGCGGCGGTGATATCGGTGATCCTGCTGCTGATGATCGCCATGGCGCTCGTGACCCAGGCCATCGGCGTGCATACCGTGCTCGGTGCCTTCGTCGCCGGCATCCTGGTCGGCGAGTCGCCGATCCTGACCCGCCAGATCGAGCGCCAGCTGCGCGGCCTGATCGCCGGCCTGTTCATGCCAGTCTTCTTCGCGATGGCGGGCTTGAGCGCCGACCTGTCGATCCTCAGCAACCCCACGCTGCTGATGCTGACCGTCGGCCTGATCGTGATCGCCAGCCTCGGCAAGTTCGGTGGGGCGTTCCTCGGCGCGGAGATCGGCGGACTCTCGAACCGGGAGGCGCTGGCGCTCGCCTTCGGCATGAACGCGCGCGGCTCGACCGAGGTGATCGTCGCCACGATCGGCCTTTCCATGGGCGTGCTGAGCCAGGACCTGTTCACCATGATCGTCGCCATGGCGATCCTGACGACCCTGGCGATGCCGCCGACCCTGCGCTGGGCGCTCAGCCGCCTGCCGATCACCGAAGAGGAGAGCACGCGCCTCGCGCGCGAGGAGTTCGAGGCGAAGGGTTTCCTCCCCAACGTCGAGCGATTCCTCGTCACGGTCGACGGAAGCCCGAACGGCCGCTTCGCCGCCCGGCTCACCGGGTTGATCGCCGGCGCGCGCGGCAAGCCGATCACAGTCCTCCACCTCGACGAAGAGACCAAGCCCAAGGACGTCGCGGCGGCGGAGAAGGGGCCGGAGGCCGCGGCGAAGGCCGGCGCCGAGGCCGTGGCCGAGGTCGAGGAGCAGAAGGACGAGGCGAAGCCGGCGAAAGTCGACGTGACGACCCGGACGCGCATCGAGGACCCGGCCGACGCGGTCGCTGAGGAGGCCCGCAAGGGCCACGACCTGATGGTCATCGGCCTGAAGCGTACGCTGGACCAGAAAGGGACGTTCGATGCCAAGCTCGCGACCGTTGCCTCGGGCTTCGACGGTCCGTCGCTGATCGTCGCCGCCAAGGGCGAGCATCAGGAGCGGCCGGAGGACAGCGGCTTTCGCATCCTGTTGCCGGTCAGCGGCACCGACGTGTCGCGCCGCGCGGCAGAGGTCGCCGTCGCGATCGCGCGCGCCAACGACGTATCCATCCAGGTGCTCTACGTCTCGAGCGCGGCCGAGGGCCAGGTGCGGCGCACACGTGCCAGCGTCAGCCGGCGGCACGAGGAAGAGATCCTGAAGGACGTCGCGCTGCTCGCCGAGCGCTACGACACCGAGGCGCGCACCTCGGTGCTGGTCGACGGAAACCCGGACGAGGCGATCCTGAAGGTCGCCCGGCGCGGCCGCCACAACCTGATCGTCATGGGCGTGCACCGCCGGCCCGGCGAGACGATGTTCTTCGGCAACGTCGTGCTCTCGGTGCTGCAGAAGGCGGACGCGTCGGTCCTGCTGGTGTCGTGAGATGCCAAAAGCAAAAACGCCGGCTTCAGGTGAAGCCGGCGTCTTGATTTGGTTGCGGGGGCAGGATTTGAACCTACGACCTTCAGGTTATGAGTGGAATAGAACATGTCATGAACAATTACGCGGAGTTTCGTTTTTCTGCGCTATTTCCGTTGGTTAGCGGTCCGCAGCGCATTCCCGGTTTTCGCAGAAACTCGCTTCCAAACGCGCCGTTTCCTTCCCTTTTGCTTCCACAGTGCTTCCAGAACCTCAGCAGTTTTTCCGTGGAAGCAGAAGATGCATCGACCAACAGCGCGAACAGCTCAATTGAGACGCGCGCCGAGCGGAGCCAATCCACGGCGCCAACGCGTGACCGCCACCGCGATCGCGTTCAGGTCGTCATGAAGCGCGCGATCGACCACGGGGAACATCGCGCTCAGCTCCGCCAATATGCCTGCGTCCTCGGGCCCCGGAGACCGCGCGAATGTATTGCGCGCCGTCGCGAGAAGTTCGATCCCCTTCTCGATCCGCGTGAGGAGATCGCCGACACCGGCTGGCACATCCAGGTCTTCCTGGCCGCCGGTGAATCCGCGCATGAACCCTTCGTGCAATTCCTCGACCCGGGTCTTGGTGGCCGCGTATAGCCCTTCGCGGGTATTGATCCCGCCTACCTTTATCAGCTTCAGTGGCGATGAGCCGTCCTGGTAAGCGGCGAGATGGTTCCAAAGGCCAATAAAGGCTTGCAAGAACTCGTTCGCCTCCTCCGCGCTATCGAAGGTCGGGAGTTCCGCCGGCCATAAGCCCTCGATCGCCGCCACCGGCGATACCTTCTGGGCGGGGCTAATGATTTCACCCCAGAAGCGCATACGGACAACGTGAAACGGCGTCGGGCAGCCGTATCGCTTGAGCAGCTTCTGGATCGCGCTATCGCTGACGTAGGTGAGTTTGGGTTTTGGTATCGGCTTGGCTCCGTAAACCCGCTGCGGTCAGCTTCTCATGAAAGCGCCTTGCCAACTTTCCGGCATTCATTCCGGAACGCCTCGACGTTCAGCGATAATTCAAGCTGCTTTAGCATGCTGCCCAATGTCCCCTTATGAATTTCTCCAGATGGGATTGGGCTCATCAGGCGTCGCTTCCTGCCGTTCTCTTCGACTTCCCGGACTATGTGCTGATGACGACCACCGGGCTCGACAACTGCGCCAGTGAGACGCTGCAAGCATGAAAGCACATCCCTCTGCCGAAAATAGTGCACCGCGAGTTTGGATTTTTTTCGGAAGTCAGCTCGGCTACATATCCAAGAGTATTTTCGATTCCGCTGGATCATTGGCGCCATGAGGTAAGTTCCCATTGTCCACGCTGCTGGAGGAAGCGCCTTAGAGGACGAAAGCCGCAGACCTTCCTCCATGAATCTCAGTTCCAAGTCGTTGAACTTTTCATAGTCAGTGTAATCGGCCCCCGCCCTGTAGGGATCCGGACATAGACACATGTAGACGCGAAGAGCATTGACCACCGCGGTGGCGTCCATTTTTGGCAGACGCAGGTTGTCGCGGACTTTGCGAATGCCGTACGCCGTTGCCAATGTCTCCTCGTGTGGATCGCCCCATGTCCACATGCGGGTGTAAAGCTTCCTCAGGCTGGTCCGATACACTGGCTTACGAAGCGGAAGCTCACAGCGAAGAGCAAACCCCTCGACAGCACTGTGGTACGCCTCATGATGAAACAGATACATGAGCGCTATTTTGCGCGCGTCATGAATGCTGATCGAGCCCCTCAAGAGCGATACCAGCCTCTGTAGATCGGTCGCAAAGCTGGCAACGCCAGCATCCAAAAGATAGATGCCCCATCGATCCGGATAGCGATGGAAAGGCAGGTAAACCGCCAAGGCATCAGGCGGCGGAACAAGCGCGTCTTTCGTCAACGATCCACCAGGCCCGCCTGGGAACGTTCCAATGATCCTCCTGCGAAGTTTGCCGATTGATTTTGGTCGTCGCCGCAAAATGATCTCGACCAATCCACCTCGATCCAAGTCGATGTCCGATGGCAGGGGAATATCGGGCGGCGCGTCTCCGCTCGCCTCGTCTGCCGACCCTTCTGGACCAGTGTCGCCATCGTAGCGATCGAGATCGCTCAAGAATTCATCGTCGTCGCTAATCAGTTCATCGGCCCGCGCTTCATTGCCAGACACATCGATGATGACCCAGTCGTTTTCCAGATCCTCCAGGCTCTTCGCCGTCTTCTCAAAAATTGCGGGGAAGTCGGTGAGCAATCCAGAAACGCGATCGTCCATGGCGATAGCTCATTTTGATTTCGCCGGCCGAGCCATCTCAGCCGCAGCGCCCCAGTATTGGCGACATCGTCTATAGCGCCAAGACTCTCGACAAAACCTGAAGGTCGCCACGCAATCGAGCACCATCGCGGCGGGGAATAACCTTAAGGTCGCTGCGGCAAAACCGGAGATGCGCCTACGTCCCAGACTCACGCCGAGTTTTCTGGAAGCAAATGGGAGCAAAGAAGCGCGAAAACTGGCGCAATTCCGATGGATTCTGCGCGATCCGTCCGAGCCAAAATCGCTGCGCAGGTTTTCGCTCTGACCGCACGGAACTACGCGGGACTTCGCCCTGCTACCTTTAGATTATGAGTGGCTGCAAAGTGGCTGCGCAGGATTACGCAGAAACTCATTTTACTACGCTTTTTCAATGGTTTAGTTGACTTCAGGCGGCGCGACACCCACGCTGCTTTTCGCAGACACCCGCCGCAACCTTCGCCCTCGTGCTTCCACAGTGCTTCCACGAGGCGGGCGCGATCGGTGCCTGGAAGCAGAGCTAAGCATCGTCCCGGGATCGCGCCCCATGCCGAAACTGACAAAACGCGTGATCGACGCCGCCGAGATCCAGGCGGCCGAGCACTTCATCTGGGACGATGATCTGCCAGGGTTCGGGCTCCGGGTGCTGCCAAGCGGGCACAAGGGATATGTCGTTCAGTACCGCGCTGGTCGACGGTCGCGCCGCATCAGCCTGGGGCCAAGCACCGTGCTCACCTGCGAGCAGGCGCGCACCCGAGCCATCGGCATCATTGCCGCGGCCAGGAACGGTGGTGATCCCGCCGCCAAGCGTGATGCCGATCGGCAGGCCGTCACGGTCAAGGACCTGGCCGAGCGCTTCGACAAGGAGCACGTCTCGGTCCGGATCAAGCAGAGCACTGCCAAGGGCTACCGCCGCCTCCTGGAGCGAACGATCCTCCCTGCCCTCGGGCGCCATCGGGTCACCGAGGTCACCCGGGCCGACATCGCCAAGGTGCAGCCCAGCTTCGACAACGAGCGTGCGCGCCCCGC
>CAZZLX010000010.1:0-441 GCA_964655235.1 uncultured Rhizobium sp. | reverse complement strand
GCCAAGGTGCATCACGACCTCCGGCACATCCCCTACGAGGCCAATCGCTGCCTCGAGGTGATGTCCAAGATGTTCAGCCTGGCGGAGATGTGGGGCCTCCGGCCGGACGGGTCGAACCCTCGCCGGCATATAAAGAAGTATGCCGAGGAGAAGCGGGAGCGGTTCCTGAGCCCGGCCGAGCTCAAGCGGGTCGGCGAGGTGTTCAAGGAAATGGAGAGCGAGGGGATCGAGTTGCCCTCGGCGATCGCCGCCGCCCGGCTGCTGATCCTGACCGGCTGCCGCCTCGGCGAGATCATGACGCTCAAGTGGGAGCATGTGGACCTTCCCGCCAAGGCGCTCCGCCTGGCCGACTCCAAGACCGGGGCCAAGGTCGTCCATCTCGGTCAGCCGGCGGTCGATTTGCTGGAGAAGATCACGAAGCTGGAGAAGAACCCCTGGGTG